>LOBW01000019.1 GCA_001516585.1 Thermocladium sp. ECH_B | reverse complement strand
CATCCCTTTGATGGAAGTACGTGTCTGCCCATCGTAGGGTGTTGTAGACCTCACAAGCCGCCTCCAAGGGCCTTTAACGCCCTCAACGTCTGTCCGTCAGTATATGCTCTAAACCTAAACCCCACGATAGGCATCAGAAAAACAGGAACACCACTAATATAAAGTTATTCCACTCATCCCCGCCATAAATGGCGAGGCTTTCCCCATGCGTATAATTATTGAGGATCCTTAAATTGCACGCATTAAAAGAAGCCATAGGTAATATACCAAGGCATTCACAATGGTTACTATTACTCCATACTTAAAGAACTCAATAAAGCCAAAGCCCTCCCCGCTTCGCCGCTCAAATGATTCGCTGGCAATAACATTGCTGGCAGCTCCTATTAATGTTAAATTCCCAGCAATAGTGCTGCTGGCCGCCAAGGCAATCCAATCAATCAAGTTCCCCGGCCCTATTCCTAGCCTTTGCATGAGGGGAATATATATGGCTACCATGGGTACATTACTTATCACTTGGCTCACCAGTATGCCGGCAGCGAATATCCCAAGTAAATTAGTTGGTCTCGGTAAGTAACTTGCAATCGCATATAGAACCCCTGACCTAAGGGCGCCCTCACTAACTATAAATAATCCAATGAAGAATAAAATCGTGGGCCAATCCAGGTTCATAACTACTTCCCGCCTCTTTTCAGTGTATGCATAGAGAATGGATGCTGCGCCGAGGGACACGGTTACTGGGGTTACATATGCAGGCATGGGCACTACATCCATTAATATGTATAGGGGCATCAATGCGCCTAATGCCGCTAATGCAGCATACGCTAAACCCTTATCGAAGCTAGGAGGATCCAGCGCATCCATCTTGATTGATTGATTCCCGGCCCTAAACATTCGTACCAATATGGGCGTAGTTATAGCCAAGTTAATCAATGTTGGGGGAAGGAGAAAAACTATGAATTCAATAAATGGCTTGGCCATACCTGAATCCAGCGCTATGAGGAGGTTCTGGGGATTGCCTATGGGTAGGGCCACGCTGCCTATGGTTACGCCAAACGCAAGCGAATAAAGGAGCGGTTTAGCATTTAATCTGGCTTGTTTCTGCATGGAAGCTATCACTGGAGCCATGCTGCCCGCCACTCCATCATTAGTTAGGAACATTGATAATGCTGCTGACGATAGAAAAACCTTGGACACTAGCTCAGCGGGACTCTTGCTTGATGCAACCAATCTATAGGCAATGTAGCCTAGAAAACCGCTTACCTCTAGGGCTGAGGCTATTGTAAATAGGGAAACAAGAAAGAGTATTACATCCAGGTTAATCGATGAAAACGCAACGCTTGGGGGCACTATGCCCATCAATATGGTGAGCGATGCGCCGAGGAACATGGCTGCCCACGGCTGTAGCCCGAATCTCGTGCCCCTCGCCGCTATTAATCCATAAGTTAGCGCCAACACTATGGAGTCCTCAATGAAAACGGACACAAGTAAAAACGCTTAACCTATCTCTTTTTATCCTTAGCGATGAGGCCCCTTGGTTTCAATTCATGCCAACAATATGCTTAAGCACATGAACCATGGCTTCCCCGGCTGGGCAATGCATCACTATATTGGAGTATTCATCATATGGAGTTGGCTCCATGTTAATTATTATCGATGAACCACCACCATCAATAACGGCAAGAGGTATAAGCGATGCTGGGTAAACGGTTAGTGATGAACCAATGACTAGCACTAAGTCACTCCTCTGCGCCTCGCTCATTGCCTCCTCCAGTCTAGCGACGGGTTCTCCGAATAGAACAACGTCGGGCTTATAGATGCCTCCGCAGGAGCAATGAGGCGCATCGCCCGTTTCCTCATATATCTTGATTGCCTCCTCAAACCTAACCTGATTACCGCACATAGTGCAACTGGCTGTTCTGGATGATCCATGAAGCTCAATTACCCTATGATTCCCTGCCTTTACGTGAAGCCCATCAATGTTCTGGGTTATCACTGCCTTAATTAGGCCAAGCCGCTCAAGCTCAGCCAACGCAATATGGGCAGCATTTGGCTTAGCTACATTTATTGATTTAAACCTGGATGAATAGAATCCCCAGAAACCACGGGGATCCCGCCTAAAGTAATCAATGCTGGACATCGATGGATCAAACCTCCTCCAGAGCCCATTAGGCCCCCGAAAATCAGGTATACCGCTCTCCGTGCTTATTCCAGCCCCAGTGAAGGCAATCGCATACCTACTTCGCCGCAATAGGGCCGCGGCTTCACGAGCCAATTCATCGCACTCCATTAGATGATGATGCGGGAGACATTAAAAAACTAATCCTCACTAGAGACAGACGCCCCTCCTATACATCACATCCACCAAGTAATCCAGCGGTGATCGCAGCAATGGATCGATCCAGGGACGCCTATGCCCAGTCAATGCATCCAAGTAATTCAATATATCCATGGGATTCTTCACGCTCCTAACATCCGTGACTCCCTGGGAGAAAATCAACGTGAGCCCCCTGACATCCTCCATTAAGTCCAGCACCTGAATTAACCCGCTTGGATTAATCCTAATGAAGTCGCCAATCACTACCTCAACTGCTTTTCCCTGATCAGCCAACGCCCTTAGTTGAGCCTTGCTGGGCACCGCCGATCCAGGAGCAACGGTCACCACATCAATGTCCCTCCTATATATGTACTTATTAAGCCTGAACCTATCGGGGGCCTTAACTGCGGCAACCTCCATTAATCGCCCCCTCCCCCTCTCCACCTTGCTCAACACCAATAGATTCCAGGGGCCACTTGGCTTAGGCGATACCGCCGCAATATAGCCGAGCCCCGTTAATATGCTGTCGATATGGGGTGAGTGATTCCTTAAGTCGAATTCAACCAATCCCTTTGCCACGATTAATCAACATGAAGTCACTGCTTTAGTTTATTTAGGAGGCGAGCCCTGCGATCAAGTAGCCTCCTCTTATTAATGGCTATAGATGTCGACTCCCGAAGAGCAAGCACTACCTCGAAGTACCTATATATGCCGTCCTCCCCAACCCAATAGGAGCCGAGGACCTCCATGTTTGGGAACTTTCTGGCTGCCCTGGCCTCCGCTATTAATTGGGCGCTGCGGTAAGTGGTGTATCCGTAAACCCCCATCCTCTTAGGCCTGCGACCGCTGCTGGGCCTCTCCTTATTCATGGTTCCCCTACTCACCTTTACTCTAGCGATCACGATGCCAGGCCTCGCCCTATAGCCGTACTTTCTAGCCTTATCTAGCCGAGTTGGTTTATCAATCCTAGTAACCGTTGGCTCACGCCTCCAAGTCAACATTCTCTGCCTAACTACGCCCCAAATAACGCTGTTCCTGGCTCTCCTCCATTGATCCCCTATATAGTAATACAAACCCTTCGCCATTGCCGAACATGAGTCTAGTAAGGAGGGTTATTTAAGCATTGCGTGAAGCCTAAATTGACCAATACTTATCAAGAAGCTCCAGCCACTTACCTGACACCAACTTATTCCTGTGAGCAATATCGCTAAGCCTTACATTAACTATATCATTACCTTTAAGGGCAACCATTACGCCGAACCTACCCGCCTCAACAGCATCAAAAGCCGCGGCCGCGAATCTAACGGCCAAGACCCTATCAAATGCGGAGGGCGGGGAACCCCTTATCGTGTGGCCAAGCACGGTGGCCCTACTCTCCACGCCAAGGGTCTTCTCTATATACGGCGCAAGCTCATTACCTACACCGCCGAGCTTGGCATGCCCATACTCATCCACTGGTCCCCCCACGTCCTGCTTAACGCCCTCGGAAACCACCACTAATGCATACTTCTTCTCCGCGTAAGCGCGCCGTAGCTTCTCGATTAATGCACTGGTCTCCACGGGCTTCTCCGGTATCAGTATCGCATCGGCGCCTGTGGATAAACCGGTGAATAACGCTATCCAACCGGCCTCCCTCCCCATCACCTCAACCACGCTTATCCTCTCGTGGGATATAGAGGATGTCTTCACATACTCGGTCTCCATGGTCGCCACATTAACCGCGGTATCGAAGCCAAGCGTGTAATCGGTCTCGGGCAAATCATTATCTATGGTCTTCGGAATGCCCACCACATTAGCTAAGCCACGGGCTTGGACCTCGGCGGCTGCTCCTAAAGTATCATCGCCGCCAATCGCCACTATCACGTCAATTCCATTTCTATTAATGCTATCGGCCAACTGCTTTGCCCTAGCCTCATCCTTAAATGGATTAGTTCTAGACGTCTTTATGAATGTACCCCCAGCAANCGCTGAGCCCAATAAATCAATTGATTTAGCCTTAACTAATTCGCCCTCAAGCATGCCGCGCCAGCCATGTAGCGCCAGATACACATCATGCTTTTTCTCGGCCATTCTAGTGAACTCATAAACCGCCGTGTTTAGTCCAGGCGCATCCCCGCCGCCGGTCAATATGGCTATCCTCATGATGCTCACCCCTCCCTTGGATACACTATCCTCTTTATTGATTCGCCGATTGCGAAGGGGTCAGTTCTCTGCCATACGTTTCGTCCAACGGCGATCCCCGACCCACCGGCCATTATCACGCCCTCCACCTGCTTCAGGAACTCTTCATCGGTTTTAGTCTTTGGTCCCCCCGACATGAGGACCGGCACCTTCCCAGCCACCTTGACGGCCCAGGAAAATGTCTTTGGGTCACCCGTATACTTTATCTTCATTGCATCGGCTCCTAATTCCAAGGCAATTCGGGCAGCGTATGCAACCACCTCAGGGGACTGCTCATCCTTCACCTTGCTTCCACGGGGATACGACCAAACCACTAGAGGCACATCAAACTTAACTGCATCCTTCTTTATCCTAGATAATTCCTCAAACATCTTATATTCTAATCCACTGCCTGCATATATGGTGTACCCCACGGCGCTTGCGCCTAGACTAATCGCCTCCTCCACTGTGCAATTAGCCACGGAGATTGGTTCCCCAGGGTATAGGCTGGTCTTGCCGTTCAACTTAAGTATCAACGGTATTTGACCTCCATAGTACTTCTCCGCCAAGCCTCGTTGAAGAACTAACCCATCAAATCCCAACTTCACCGCTATATCTATTATGTAAGCTGGATCCGCGCTCTTCTCGTTATCCATGAAGTCCGTGGGACCATGCTCTATTCCATGATCATAAGCCAAAATTATCGCTCTTCCACGCCTCATGAATATTCTCCTAAACTTATCCACTAGACTCATGTATTGCATGCTTTGCGCTGCCCTATTTATTACCGTAGGGTTTAAGCGAAGAATCTTCTCAACTCATAACCTAATCGGAGAACTAGGTGTAATCACTCCACCCAATAATAATGATTAATAGTCTTGCCGGAAACCGGATCATGAATCCCCATTTCATTATATGTGCTAGTCACGGGCGCTTGATGAACTGCGGGCTTAACCACGATAACTATATTGCGCAAATCGCTCACCATATTCCTAACAACGCTCAATGCGTCCCTAGGTCCCGGGAACTCAGAGCCCCGGAGCTCCACTATTAATTTCTTAGAGCCCCCCACCTCAGCCCAACTCCGGAACTCTATATCTCCCCACCTTGACTCGATGTCCCGCAGTCTCCAGGCCCTCCTTGCAATTATCTTTGGATACATGTGTTCCCCCGCTATTAGGCTGCACTTCTCCGCCTCCTTATCCGAATGATCCCCAGCCACAGTTATGTAGATCTCGCCCTCATCCTTTAACAGCATTGCGTACGCCAGCTCTGCAGCATGGGTTTCACTTATCATCTTAACATAATTACTCGTTGTAACTAGGTATGGCTGAAGTTGATAAATCTCCAGCCGCGGTGAGGCCCTAATCATGACTAATCCGCTGACCGCTATCTCGACATCGCGCTCCGACTTAATTAGATCCACTGTTATATTTACCCTATGCATCTAGGTAACGCTTCAGCTCCGGTTTATAAAGAGATACGCCGCATATTAATGAGGGGCCTCGCCCATGATACCTAAGGCTCCAGCAATAATGGCAATGCATGCTCAATTTAATCTCAATGGAGTCCAATGATCAATGATAAAAGGAGCAACAGCCTCATATCCCCCAGGGGGAGAAGGTAATCGAGGCCCTCCATCACTGGGCCCTGGATTCATGAAGGAAAAGCTTTAAAATGCTGATAAGCATGGTTATTCAAGCCCGCTGACCCGGCCATAGGCGAGGCGGAACCACCCGGTCTCATCGGAACCCGGAAGTGAAACGCCTCGCCGCGGCGCCGAGTACTGGAATCCGAAAGGTTCCGGGAAAAGCCCGTGCTGGGAGGCGGGTCCCCTTCTTCGCTTCGCCACCTTAGCTTGGAATTAAAAAGAAACTTAAGGCTTACTTCTCATTCATAATTACGTGGATTCAATATATAATGCACGGAATTAGATGGGGGATTCATGCTTGACCGCTGCTCCATCAAATTATTAGAGCTAACCATTAATTGGTGCACATGGGATGAATTACTAAAGAGGACGGGGGCCCCGCCGAGCAGCATTTATTGGCATCTACGCAGATTAATTAGGTGCGGCATGGTTGAGGCCAGGGGCAGGAGGAGACTAAGGTATAGAGCAACGCTGAAGGGCGTGCTGTTATGCATTAACTTGGGGTGCGGCGGCTCAGTGGAGAGAGCCGCACAGGAGCTCGGCATTAACCTCATTGAGGCCGACGCAGTGGGAAAGGCATTCTTCAGAATAGTGCAGAGGGAAGGCATTGATCTGACTGAGCTGAATGTAACTAGGGAAAACGTGATAAGCACAATAGTGGCGTCAATATTGGCTGCTCCCGGCCGCTGCATTGATGAGAAGATAATCAATACGCTGGGGGACTCCACCTTGATTCAGCCAATAAGGGACTTATTGAACCGCGAGATCGAGCTTTTAAAGGGGAAGAGGGAGGGAGACGAGTGATGACTTGAACCCACTCTGAGGTTGATGAGGCCGTTTAAGCCGACTGACCAATGAAGATACGCGTAAGGGCTGAGACCACAAAGGAAACGACGAACCTAGTTTAAGGCGGGTAATTTCCAGCTCTGGCTTTTCAGCGGCGTTAACCTCTTCCCTGATTAATTTCTTGGGAGAGGGGAACCATTAGGGAGAGGACTCAAGCACCAGCAACGGAGCGTCCCCAAGACTCCAGGGAACCCCTTAGGACGGGGAGGGGATTAGTCGGAATCCAATACATCTAATTGAATTAGCTTGGCCTGTATGCCCAGTAATCCGCTTATCGATGGCGATACGCCAACTCCATCAACGAGTCCCTCCACGCTTATGCCGCCTTCGCTTCTCAACACCATCTCGGCCACTCGCTCCCCAATGGGTAGAAGCCTCAAGAAACGCACTTGCTTCATTCTTCTCCCCTGCCTAACTCTCTTGCCCTCTAGGAGCTGGGGGAGAGCGGAAAGAGAACTCGGGGCGGGGGGTTCCTTGAACATCACTAGGCCCCTGTAAGTCCTCTCCTTATCTATGTCGCCCTTAAGCTGCTCCACATCCCTCCTGGAGGCCCTCAGGAATCCTCTTAACTCGAGGAATCCAAGGAGTCCCGGCGCCGGCAATTGCCTACTGCGTGGATTACTTAATTGAAGAATAACCCTCTCATCGCCGAGCACCCTCGCCTCGCTATCCCTCAGCGGCGAATGCATAACCACTGATCCAGCATTAAACCTGGAGGCTAAATCCCCGAGGGGCGGTGGGCTCCGCAGCAGTTTCCTATAAGTTCCAGCAGCGTATATGGGCATCACAATTATTGAGACGGAGAGCGAGGGAAGGGCAATCACCGCCACAATATCGGGTGATTTACTGAATTCCTTGCCCGTTATGGATTGAACCCTCTTCCCGATTAACCTATTCAATTCACGCTTAATCGATTCCGAACTGGGGGCCGCTGCCTCCATTGATAACCTCAAATCGGCATCAAGCAATTCCCTGGGCAGCATGGTGCCCACCTGAAACGTGGAGAACTCGATGTCTAGGGAGGACATGGTTGATGCAACTATTTTCGCTGCCTCATCCACTAGCCTAAACACGCCGCGGCACACTGGACACTCAACCCTATCTATCGGCGATTCATCCTATCCATTAAGAACCGCGCACTGGGTCCATGGCCGGATGCCGCCAACATAACCAATAAATCAACGGCGCTCGCCTCACCTAACCTAACTCGCCTCACTAGATCCATGTGAATAACATCCTTAATGGATCGCCCCCTCTCCCAATTCTCCAACCCATAACCACTCAACGCAAAGAGGCGGCCCAAGCAATGATCGCAGAGCGGGTACTTAGATAAAACATTAATCGCTGTGCCTATGAAATCCATGAAACACCGATAAATGCATCGGCATTTAAAGCTTGGGCTCCAACCAAATACGCTTCAGGGAATAAATCCAGGAGTACTCACCCAACTGAATGGGAACCCCCTCAACACCTACTCGAGACGAGAAGAAAGGAGCATCAACAACGAGGGTCTCCGCCTCCCCACCCTCAAACGCGGCATTAAACCCAAACCTGCGGGACAACATGATTAATTCCTCAACATCCCCATAATCAATGACGCGGCCCAGGAATGCTGGAGGAATGCCGAGGGCACTTATCGATATAATCATGAATTGAAAACCATGCCCAACCAACCACCTCAAGTAATCCCCCTGATCCTTCCGCCAAAGCGGATTAAACACCCGCAAACCCACTGCCCCCGCCGCAATGCTTATCCTAATCCTCTGAAAATCACTCAATAAAGCACCAGTAACGACACCCTCAACACCACGCAACGCCGCGAGACGAAGACCCCCCACTAAATCCTCCTCCTCATTATCCCCAACATCAATAAAGAGAACGGGCACGCCCAACGCCTCTCCCTGCATGGAGACGGCATCAATGGGCACATGAAACAACATAGAATCACCGCGAGACGGCCTAAACGTCAATAAGCAATCCACGCGAAACCCATGCATAACAGCCCAATGAAAAGCGAACACGGAGTCCTTCCCACCGGAAAACATGACACACACGCGCACAATTACGCCGAGAAGGAATCACTATTAAAGATTCATCCAACCACCGGCGAAACCGCTTACACGCCCATCGCCTGCACCTCCGGGTACTTGGGAGTGGCGGGCTCCCCCCTCGGAAACCCTCGGGGGATACACCCCCACCCCATCAAGCCCGTCTTCTACGGGAACCCTACCCACCCCCGAGGCGGAGAACCGCCCCGGAAGCGGATGGCTGCCTATTTTCGGGGGGAGCTTCCCGCTTAGATGCCTTCAGCGGTTATCCCCTACGGCGTGGCTGCCCGGCACTGCCCTACCGGACAACCGGTACACTAGAGGCCGCGGCGCCCCGTTCCTCTCGTACTGAGGGCACCTCCCCCTCAGGCAGCCAGCACCCCCGACAGGTAGAGACCGACCTGTCTCACGACGGTCTGAACCCATCTCACGTTCCCCTTTGATCGGCGGGCAGCCGCACCCTTGGGAGCTGCTGCACTCCCAGGATGGGAAGAGACGACGTCTGGGTACCAAACCGCGGGGTCGATGGGAACTCTCACCCGCGACGAGCCGGTTACTCCTAGGGTAACTTTTCCGACATGCCCAACCCCCACCGGAGGGGGTATGAGCGTTCGTTAAGCCCCGGTTTCCCGCCTGCACCCCGAGCAGTCGAGGGTGCAGTCAGCCCGGCTTTTGGCCTTACCCTCCACGGCGGGTTTCTAACCCGCCTGAGCCGAGCTTAGGGCACCTCTGATATCTTTTCAGAGGTGTGCCGCCCCAGCCGAACTGCCCACCTGCCGCTGTCCCCCACGGGGAGGTTAGGGGCAGAGGAGGAAATGGGTAGTGTTTCATTGCCGCATCCACGCGGCCCAGAGACCGCGTTTCAACGCTCCTACCTACGCTATGCATCCCCTCCCCCACCCCAACGACAGGCTGCAGTGAAGCTCCATAGGGTCTTCTCGCCCCATCGGGGGTCCCAGGACTGTTCACCTGGAGGCAGGTTCGCCGGGACCTGGGTTGGGACAGTGGGGACCTCGTTGATCCATTCATGCACGCCGGAACTTACCCGGCAAGGCATTTGGCTACCTTTCTCCCGGGGGTCCCTTCATAGAGGGAATTTAATTAAACTTAGGTTGATTCAAGGAGTTTTAATACCTCCTCAAGAGGTCTTTTCCTGTGGGATTTAGAGTTAATAGCTGATAGGGTATATGCAAGTTTAATGAGTTTTCGTTTGCCCTCCTTTTCCCTATGAACACCGTTAGCCAGTGAGATCACTATCTCCCGGAATAAATCGTAGGCATTCTTTTTTGAACGTAGTAGATGCCTATATTTGTCTAGGAATGGTATTAGGCCTTCTACTAGCTCACTCATGTTATCAACAACGTAGAGATATAAGTGTTCCTGACCTGGCTTTCTAATTATCCTCCCAACGCCGATTACCCTACNTATAACATCTAGTGGATCCTTATTCAATTGTGATGCACTGAACACTGGGTCTAACCTTATACCATAACCCCGTTGATATTTTATTGATACTGAGAAACTAGCCTCTGCATCTATAAATCCAACAACATACCCAATGTTAATTTTGCTTAACGCGTCCCCCATGCAGGTAGTAACACAGGGTTATTTAAAATGATTACGTACATGAAGGGACCCCCGCTAAGAGGGTCAGAGTTACCCCCGGCCTTCAGCGGCGCTTAGCCCGGTTGTACCCGGGTTTAACGTACCGCCAGTGGCCAGGATTCAGCCCCCGTACTCACCCTTACGGGCTCGCGGGGACCTATGTTTTTGTTAAACAGTCAGGTCCCCCTGGCCACTGCGACCTGCGGTCCCTGGTTTAGCCAAGGACTGCAGGCACCCCTNCTCCCGAAGTTACGGGGCCAATTTGCCGAGTTCCCTAACCCAGGGTCACCCGAGCCGCCTTGGGTTTCTAGCCCAGGGCACCTGTGTCGGTTCTCGGTACGGGCGTGGGGAATCGTTCCCCGCTTCCTTTTCATGGGCCCCCGGAATCGGGCGAACCAGGCTCAAGGCCCGGCTATTCCCGCGTTCAACCGGTTCTCGGCATTACGCCACTCCCCGGTCTTCGGCGGTTAAACGGGACGGCGGTCCCGCTCGCCGTATCCGGAGGCGTCGGAAGCAGGGCACGCGTTGCCGCTGAACCTATCCCCACGGCACGGGATTATTAACCCGTTTCCCTTTCGGCAGATGCCTATGGGGCTCTGCCTTAGGACCGGCTAACCCATGGCTGATTGTCGTTGCCATGGAACCCTTGCCCAACCGGCGGAGGAGCCTTTAACTCCTCTAGACGCTGCTACTACTGCCAGGATCCGCATTGGCCACGGGTCCAGCGGACCTCACGGCCCGCCTTCTAGCCCATGGCCACGCCCCCCTACCGCTCATGGATCCAATGATCCATGGCCCGGGGTCTCGGCGGCGGGCTTAAGCCCCGCACATCTTAAGGGCCCCCCGCCTCAGCGGGTAAGCTGTTACGCACTTCTTAGCCGATGGCTGCTGCTGGGCCTACGGCCCCGCCGTCTTCGGCGGGAGACTCCCTTCCGGATTAGCACTTAGCCCGCGCTTAGGGGCCTTAACCCCGGTCTGGGTTGTTCCCCTCTCGGTTCCCAAGCTTACCCCCGGGAAACCCGTCTCCCCCCTTCTACGGAGCCCACGGGTTCGAAGTTCGACCCAGAGCCGGGGCCTTTCGGCCCCTGCGCCCTAGATCGGTGCCCTACCCCGTGAGCATCCTCTGGGGAGGCTGGACTTAGATCCACTTCGGGGGGAACCAGCTATCACCGAGCTTGATTGGTCTTTTGCCCCTATCCCAGGGTCAGAGGAACGATTTGCACGTCAGAACCCCTTCGGGCCTCCACGGGGCTTTCACCCCGCTTCGCCCTGCCCCGGGATAGATCGCTCGGTTTCGGGTCGCCCGCCCGTGGCTCCGGGCCCGTTAAGACCCCGCCCCTCGCCGATTGCTCGGCTGCGGGCTGGTCGGTTTCCCTACGCCTACGGGGATTATCCCCCTTAAACTCGCCACGAGCGAGCACTCCCTGGCCCGTGTTTCTAGACGTAAGGAGCGACCCCGGCCCCGATCCTCGTACTCCCAAGTTGCCTTGGTTTCCTTTGAATCGGGGAATCCTTTGAGGCCGCTCCTCCTTTAACCGCCTGGTTTCAGGCTCTTTTCACCCCCCTTCCGGGGTGCTTTTCAGCGTTCCCTCACGGTACTTGTACGCTATCGGTCTCGGGACGTATTTAGCCTTGGAGGCCAGTGGCCCCCAGCTTCCCATGCCAGAACCAAGGCATGGTACTCCGGAACTTGGGAATCCGCCAACGACCTTTAACCTACGGGACTGTCACCCTCTCTGGTGGGGCTTTCCAGCCCACTTCGGCTAGGTCGCCTCGGCGGTGTCCCAAGCCCACTACCCCACATCTCCCCCCAGTTGTCCCGGGGGGATTTGGTTTGGGCTCTCCCCCTTTCGGTCGCCCCTACTCAGGGGATCTCTGTTGATTTCTCTTCCTCCCCCTACTAAGATGTTTCCGTTCGGGGGGTTCCCGTCCCTTACGGGACGCCACGGGTTCACCGTGGCAGGAAGCCCCATTAGGGGACCCCGGGATCAAAGGCCGCATGCGCCTACCCCGGGATTATCGCGAGCTTGCCGCGCCCTTCCTCGGCGCCCGAGCCAAGCCATCCACCAGGCGGCTTCTTGATGCAGGCGATGAGTTACGTGGCGGCGAAGGAAGAGGCCTTTTAGACTCCCATCCCCAACAAAGGAGGTGATCCGGCCGCAGGTTCCCCTACGGCCACCTTGTTACGACTTCGCCCTCCTCGGGAGCCCCCAGCTCGACTCCCCGGGTGAAACCCAAGGAGCCTCGCTAGAAACTCCCTTGGATGGCGCGACGGGCGGTGTGTGCAAGGGGCAGGGACGTATTCACCGCGCGTTGGTGACACGCGGTTACTAGGGATTCCAAGTTCACGAGGGTGAATTGCAACCCTCGATCCCTACTGGGGCTGGATTTACGGGATCATCTTCCCCTCTCGGGGTCGAATCCCGCTGTTCCAGCCATTGCAGCTCGCGTGCGGCCCCAGGGTTTCGGGGCATACTGACCTGCCGTGGCCCCCTCCTTCCTCCGGCTTACGCCGGCAGTCCCTCTAGTGTGCCCCCAATTCCGAGGAACTGGGTGGCAACTAGAAGTGGGGGTCTCGCTCGTTGCCGGACTTAACCGGACACTTCACAGCACGAGCTGGCGACGGCCATGCACCTCCTCTCAGCTCATCAGGCAAGGTCGTTAGCCTGGCCATCATCTTGCTGTCGCCCTGGGTAAGGTTTCCGGCGTTGACTCCAATTAAGCCGCAAGCTTCACCCCTTGTGGTGCCCCCCCGCCAATTCCTTTAAGTTTCAGCCTTGCGGCCGTACTCCCCAGGCGGCGGGCTTAACGGCTTCCCTACGCCACTGGGCGGGCTCTAAGCCCACCCAACAGCCAGCCCGCATAGTTTACAGCTGGGACTACAGGGGTATCTAATCCCCTTTGCTCCCCCAGCTTTCGCCCCTCACCGTCGGGCGCGTTCCAGCCGAGCGCCTCCGCCACTGGTGGTCCTCCTGGGATTATCGGATTTCGCCCCTACCCCAGGAGTACCCTCGGCCTCTCCCGCCCCCAAGCCCGGCAGTACCTTCCCCCGCCCCCAAGTTGAGCTTGGGGATTTCAGAGCAAGGCTTGCCGGGCCGGCTACGGGCGCTTTAGGCCCAGTAATCACCCCGACCACTCGCGGAGCTGGTATTACCGCGGCGGCTGACACCAGACTTGCCCCCCGCTTATTCCTCCGGCTTTCTACACCGGAGAAAAGCCGCCCTCATCGGGCGGCACTCGGGGTAACCCCGTCGCAGTTTCCTGCATTGCGGAGGTTTCGCGCCTGCTGCACCCCATAGGGCCTGGGCCCTTGTCTCAGTGCCCATCTCGGGGCTCCCGCTCTCACGGCCCCCATCCGTCTTCGGCTTGGTGGGCCATTACCCCACCAACAACCATGATGGACCGCAGCCCCATCCTAGGGCGAGCCGAGCCGGGTGCCGGACGCGGTTCTTTTCGGGGAGGGAGCATTCCAGCTTCCCTCTCCTATGGGGAATTAGCCCCAGTTTCCCGGGGTTATCCCCCTCCCTAGGGTAGGTTGGCCACGTGTTACTGAGCCGTCCGCCATGCCCTGGCGGATCCCCAAGACATCCGACTCGCATGGCTAAGCCTCACCCCGATAGCGGTCGGGTCCGGCAGGATCAACCGGTTTCTGGGGATGGCCGCTCAAGGCCGCCCCAGGGGATGGGATGGGTCCAGGCCTCTCCTTCGTCGCCGGTGGTTGGATGAATCACCCCCTAACCTTCGTCCCAGGCTATCCCCGGGGCGGTGTTAGGGGGCTCACTTGTAAACGCCTCGAGAAAAAACTTACCCAGGAGCATTTATAAGTTTTACCTCAACCCCGGCGCCAGGGTTGCTTTGTATATTACCTCCTTAATAATCTTAACTATTCATTACATCATTGATCACGCGAAGCGGATTCCTCCATAATTCCTCCTCCCGATTAATTACCTCAATTATGTTCCTGGCCTTAAGTATATTCTCGAAGCCCGTGGGCGTCTCATCTATGCCCAGCATATCTGTGCCGAGGGCGACGTGGCTCCATCCAAAGCTTTCCCCAATGTACTTGAGATTATCCACAATGCCTTGCATTGTCGGCGATGGAAGCGTGTCGCGGATAGCCGTTACCCCAATTACTCCCCCGGTCTTAATTATGGCCTCTATCTCCTCATCATCCAGGTTACGCCTATGATGCTTTAATGCAGAGGCATTGGCGTGGGAAGCTATTATCGGCTTTCTGGATGTGGAGGCCACGTCTAGCACTGTTTGCTTGCTTGCATGCGCCACATCAATTATAATGCCTAATTCATTGGCCAGCTTAACTAGTTCCTCGCCGTTATTGGTCAGCCCATAATCCTTCTTTGTCATGCATGATGCGGCGAAGCGATTATCCTCGTTCCAGGTCAGCCCAATAGCCCTAATGCCGAGCTCCTTCAATATGTATAAGTCATTAATCCCCAACGCGTCCGCGCCCTCTAGTGAGAGCACTAGGTTGATGCCGGGCCGTAAATCATTGATCCCCCTAATTATATTCACTAGCCCGGCTTTCTCAAGCTCTAGATAGAATTTTATCTGCTCGATGAGGAGCCCCTGTAGAGCTATGTGGCTTTCCCCAGCGATTTTCCTCATCTTTATTCTGGGGAAGACTGCTGCGAACACCATCGATTCATCGAAGGCCCGAAGCATGGATATGCTGGATTGGGCGTCCCCGTTGATCACATCAATCATCATGGATGCATAGGCTAAGTCTTCATGAAGATCCGCTAACCGCATCGCATTATAGGGAACGCCCTAAATAATAAGTAATGCGCATTTTTAAATTCCAAAATGGAGCCGTCGAATTATGGCCGGCATTAATTCCATTTTTATTGCGAAGGGAGCCAGGACCTTCGTGTCTGGAATGATGAGCGTATTGACCCCCATATACTTGGCCAGGCTTGGGTACTCGCCTCAATTAGTTGGCCTCGGCATTTTCCTCATAGTGATGAGCAACGTCGCGTCAAATATTCTCTTGACGTGGTACGGCAATTTAATTGGCAGGAGGAGGATATTAATGATATTCAGCTCATTAATGGCTTTATCCGGCATTATCCTATTCATGAGCGAATCCTTCCCAGCGATAGCCATAGCGCTATTGATAAGCAACATAAGCACGACCGGCACGGAGGCAGGGCCATTCCAATCAATAGAGGCCGGCGTAATCCCGAGACTGGCTAATAGGGTTGGGCGGGCCCTGGGCACCTATAACTTCATAGGTTACTCCGCTGCCTCAATAGGCGCATTGGCGGCTTCACTACCATCATACCTCGGCAACTCATTAACTGCGATTAGGGCTATGTATCTAATATATTCCGTTGTGGGCGTGATTCTAGCATCAATATACGCGTCAATGAGTAACCTGGAGGCAAGCAGTAAATCCAGTGGACTTAAGCATGTTTCGGGGAGGGCTAGGTTAGATATAGGAAAATTATCTATTCTATTCGCAACTGATGCATTCGGGGGCGGACTTGTTTCTCAGTCAGTCGTATCGTACTGGTTCTATGCGAGGTATGGGGCATCACTTAAGGAGTTAGGCATTATTTTCCTACTAGTTAACGTGGTGACCGCATTATCGATAATCGTGGCGCCCCTCGTCGCTGAGCGACTCGGCAATTTGAGGACAATGGTGTATACGCACATAGTATCCAGCGTATTCCTAGTTAGTGCCCCTCGCCGGCACCTTATTGGGGAGCCTACTCTTCCTGCTGCTGAGGCAAAGCACGTCGCAAATGGATGTGCCGACGCGGCAAGCATTCATGGCTCAAGTATTCACCGATGAGGAGAGGGTGACGGCCATGGCCATCACTAATACGGCCAGGAGCCTCGCCACGCTGCCGGGCGCACCCATTGCCGGCATTGCGATCGGCATGGACCTGCTTCAGTTGCCATTTCTATTGGGGGGGCTCATCGAAGATCGCTTACGACACCGCAATATACCTCTCATATAGGAACAGAGTTAAGTGATCCCCACATTAGCGATGCTCAGTAAATGAAAACGTACTTATCGCGGGCGAAATTCATTATTAATTGCCTTAATGAGTTGGGATCACTGGTGGGCAGGCTGCACTCATTATATGCGCATACATATGCCGCCGTGTTCCCTGCCCTAATCATAGCCATCACGGCTTCATCCCTAATCAAGTCGCTTATGGAGTCGCCCAGTACTGGGATGACTAGTTTACCCGGCCTGAAGACGCTTAGGGCCGCTTCATGGAGTGCCTTGAATATCGCTTCATCATGGCCAACTATGACTATCTTGGGAGGATCAAGGAAGTGATTCTCCAACGCGATGAAGTATGAGGCGGCATATGGACCCAGGCGAGCGGCGGCTCCATGCATTGCACGTATCGATTTCTCCGCATCGCTGCTGGGGATGCCGTTGATTATCCTGGAGAGCGTGTCCATGGCAATTATCGCCACCGCGCCGGGACTCCAATTAGGGGAGTCGCCAAGTGGGCTTACCTGTATCTGAATTAGATCCGAGTCGCTGGCTACGGGGGAGGCATAGCGAAGCATTCCCGAGTCATCCAGGAACTCCCTGAGCCCTCTCCCGCAAGCTATGGCTGATTCAAGGTATCTCCGATTACCGGTGTGCTGGAATGCCGATAATAATGATAATAATGCATAGGCCTGATCATCCAGGTACCCAGGACCCAGGCGATTGCCGTTCCTCGCCCCCCTCCTAGCCACTCCATCAATTATGAGCCTCGACTCCAAGAAGTCAATTGCCTTAAGGGCTCGATTAATCGCCATGGCTCCCACGTAATCGCTCGCGGCTAAGCCAGCTATCGCTGCGGCAGCCGTTGAGTGGACATAAATTGTCTCATCTATTACCGGCGGTTCCCTACGCTCCCTGGCNCTCCTCATTTTATTTATTGCCGTGCCCAGACTTGAATCCATGCGCGGCTTCCCTATATGCAGCACCGCCTTTTCCCCGCTTGGGAAGTGATGAAGCCCAAAGTATTCGTAAATGGATCGAAACTCATCTTGGTCAAGGATGGATGCTAATTCCTCAATGCTCCACTTATAGTAGCCTCCCTCCTCGCCTCCCGAGTCGGCGCTCTGGCTGGNGTAGTAGCCACCATCATTGTCCCCAAGCACTGAGTTAATATAGTTAAGGGTATCCATTGCGACTTCCCTCAAGTATTGATTCCCGGTGACCGCGAAGGCCTCCGAGTAGTTAATGAGGAGCTCTGCATTATCTATCAGCAACTTCTCGAAGTGCGGCAGTAGCCAAGCATTATCTACTGAGTATCTATGGAATCCTCCTCCTAATTGATCGTGTATTCCCCCTCTACCCATTGCCTCCAACGTGTGGTTCACGGCGTCTATGAAGGATGAATTCGAGTAGAAACCTCTGTACAGTAGGATTGAGTGGAACGTTACTTGAGGAAACTTGGGGAAAGAACCGAAGCCTCCGTGCTCCTCATCATACATCTCCATTATTCCAAGCAAAACGCCATTAATTACGGAGACATTCACGTGGGGAGCCGCTTCCTCAGCGGTCGTTAGGTCTAACTTGATTGCATTTCCCTCTCGATGGGCCTGGAGGACTGCCTTGAGTACCCTAGGCATGCCGGGAAGCCCCAATGAATCCCTTGGTGGAAAGTATGTTCCAGCGAATATTGCTTCGCCGCTTGGAGTTAGGAATACGGTGAGGGGCCAACCGGCTTGTCCTGATATGGAGGTGGATATGGATTGAAGCTTCTTATCTATGTCAGGCCTCTCGTCCCTATCAACCTTTATTGGAATGAAGTGTTCATTAATTATTTGGGCGATTTCTTGATCATTATAGGTCTCCTCATCCATGACATTACACCAGTGGCACCAAAGCGCACCGACATCCACANGTATTGGCCTGTTCCAGTTCCTCGCCAACTCAAAGGCCTCCTTGCACCATCCCCACCAATTAATTGGACTAGTCGCCGCCTTCAATAAGTAGGGTGACCCACTGCCGGTTAGGCATGTTACTCTATCCATGACTATGAAGCTAAGGCAGCCTATTATACTAGGCGGGATACTGCGAGAGGGGTGAGCGCTACCCTATTATGCACGTCGTTGGTAATCGGGTTAGATTGATGCCTCCAACGTAATATGGCACGCCCTCCCTCGCAACCAGCGAGGCAACGAAGTCACTATATGAATCNCAGGGAAGCGGTGAGTAGCCGAGGGCCAGTACCACTAGTCCCAGCGATTTTAAGTAATTTGCGGTATTAATCAAGCGATTCACTTGACTTGCATCCAGGTACTGGTAATCATTGGTGGTGAAGTTATAATAAGTGCCGTAGTCCTCATATAGAACGATGAATATATGGAGATAAGTTGCGGGCCAATTGAAACCCCCTATTTACCCCTATCAATGCGTTGGGATAATTCTCGGAGACGAGCTTAATTATATTGATTACGCCGCTTGCCTCTCCAGGATAGTAATCTATGGCATCATCAACATCATAGAAGAGAACCCCATTAAAACCGGAGACGAGGGCCTTCCTCACCTCGCATAAAGTATAATTAACCCATCGAGGGGATGATGCGTTAATTATCGGTTGACCCCAATCAGCGTCATAACCAATAACTATGCCTGTGAGGTTTACCTGGCGCTGCGGCCATGTTGAGTTATCGTACTCGCCGAGGTCTATATATGCAATCTTTATTGCCTTAATTAGGCTCAAGTTGCTTGGAGTGAGGGCCCAGGGCTGGAGGATCACTAATTGATAATGATTGAGCGCGATCAATAAATCACTATTCACCTCATCGCCATAATACACCGTGAAGTTACGTAAATTAAGCAGTGAATTATTAATCGCTTGAATTGATCCATTAACTGGATGAGACACGGGTACCGGGTGGGGACCCAAGTTAAGTGCCAAGGCAATCGCGAGCACGGCAATTGGTGCTCCAACCATGATTATCCTCATGTCTAGACTTAGCATTGATTTGAACTACTTCCCAGCATTTGTATACTTATTGCCAAAAGGCCAATAATTGGTGGACCGGGTGGGATTTGAACCCACGATCTCCCGCGTGCGAGGCGGATATCCTTCCAGGCTAGACTACCGGCCCCTTGCTTTTCGACCTGCATGAGTTTTAAAGATTTTCCGTCACCTTAAAAACAATTAATAAGTTAAGTTTATTTATCAATAACTAAGATGCCAGTTATGAGGATTGGATTAATTGGACTCGGAGTAATGGGGTACAGAATAGGCGCTAACCTGGCGAGGGCTGGAAAATTACATGCAGTGTTCAATAGGACGATGGAGAAGGCAATTAAGTTCAGCTCGGAGTACGGCGTCACGGTTGCGAAATCGATAAGGGAATTAGTGGAGGACAGCGATGTCGTATTAACAATGTTATCAAATGATGATGCCGTGTCATCCGTGGTTATGGAAGCAATTCCCCATGTGAAGGGCAAGGTATTGATAGACCTCTCCACCATATCTCCAAGCACAAGCATTGATTTAGCTAAGCAAGTAAAAGGGAACGGCGGGGAAATGATGGATGCGCCGGTGATCGGCACATCAATACATGTTGAGCAGAAGAAGCTAGCGGTGCTGGTTGGTGGACCCAGGGAATTATTTGATATGGCTAGGGATATCTTGATTGAGACGGCATCGTCGGTGACCTACATGGGCGGGAACGGCATGGGGCTCTACGCCAAGCTAGTGAATAATCTATTGCTTGGCACTTATGTGGCCGCAATGGGAGAGGCATATTGGTTCGGCGTCAGGAGCGGATTAAAGCCCAGCGATGTGGAGAAGGTATTGCGAGAATTAAGTAGTGCTAGGTCGCCGACTGCGGATCTTAAGGTGCCCAAAATGATGAGCGGGGATTACTCGACTCAATTCGCATTGAAGCACATGAGGAAGGATCTCGAGATTATTCAGAAAGAGGCGCAGGGGCTCGGAATGCCCATTCCATTATCTGCGCTAGCTCTTCAACTATATAGGTTAATCGAGGAAGCGGAGAATGGGGAGTTGGATTTCTCGGCCGTGGCTGAATTATTTAGGCCAAGGGGGGTCAGGAGTGGCGATTCTATTAACTGAGAATGATGTTGAGGAACTCCTTTCGTTCAGGGAGGCAATTGATGCCGTGGAGAACGTGTTCAAGATGATGGGTGAAGGCAATGCCATAAACGTGCCGCGCCGTAGGGTAATAATGAGGGATGGCGTCCTCCATGTGCTTCAGGGAGCCGTGCCTGGGCTTGGCGTGGCCGGTCTAAAGACTTACTTATCGAGCAGGAGCGGCACTAGATTCGTGGTGCTGCTTTTCGATTTATCCAGTGGCGAGCTTGGAGCAATCATTGAGGCGGATAGACTTGGACAGATGCGAACAGGCGCGGCGACGGCCGTGGCCACGAAATTCATGAGGCCCAATGCCAGCGTCCTAGGCATAGTGGGATCCGGCGTGCAGGCCAGAGCCCAATTCGATGCATTGAGGGAAGTATTGAGGCTGGATAAAGTGATAATTCATAGTAGGACCAAGGAGCATGCCGCTGAGTTCGCTAAGTACGTGGAGGGGAGGGGCATCGATGCAAGGGTCGCGGATAATTACGAAGATGTATGTAGGGTTGATGTGCTGGTCACCGCTACGAATTCTAAGGAGCCATTCATAGATGGTAAGTGGCTTCCCAATGATATTCACGTGAATGCCATTGGAAGTAATTGGGGGAATAGGGCCGAATTAATGCCGAGTGCAGTGATGCGGGCCGAATTAATAGCGGTGGATGATGTGGATCAAGCAAGGAGCGAGGCTGGGGACATAATAATGGCGGGGGCGGATGCTTGGCAACGAGTTGTTCCACTTTCCAGCATAGTTAATGGCTTAGTTAAGCCCAGCGGTGGGGTAACCTTGTTTAAGTCGCTCGGCATAGCGGTGGAGGACTTGGCTGTGGCTAAGATTATTTACGAGAAGGCACGTAGAGCGGGAACCTATCCGGAGTTTCCCTGCAATCATTGATTCACGGCTTGATTTCCTGATTCACGGCTTTGTGCATTAAATGATTAACTAACAAAAATTTAAATAGTTAATTTTAATTTATGAAAAGCATGCCCAGCGGACACGGGTTTCCCGTGGTCCTAACTAGCGAGGGCTCCACTGCAAGCGATACCTTTGGCTCATCGATTGCTGGCTTCATAAGTGCCTTGCCTGACTCATATATAAGGGACTGGGTGGCTCACCTATATTTTAAGGTTAAAAGCGATAAGAACGGCATAGTTAGGCGGGCTCCTTACGGGTTAGCGAAGGTTCAAGCAGCGCTGATTAGAAGCGGCATTGATGCCAAGATAATTGACCCAAATAAGCTAGGTAAGGCAGTGGGACCAAACACAAGGATACTGGGAATATATACCATGGATCCGCTAGGGCTTAGTTACGGCTCCGGCATAGTTTACTGGATACTTAAGTTAGCTGATTTGCCCTACTCTGGCATCCCATATATTTCAAAGTCATTTCTTAATGNCATAAATGATGAGGCCATTAAAAAGAATAGAGACCACTTAAAGATAATAGTGGGCGGACCGGCTGTTTGGCAGATAATTGACTCTAAATCACAGCATAAATTAGGGATAGATGTTATCTATGAAGGGGAATTCGAGGAGGAGGGGCCATGGCTTTTTCATAAGATATTAAGGGGAGAACCGGTACCCAATGTAGTGACCGCCAAAAGACCTGTGCCCGTGGACCTCATACCGACAATAATTACCCCATCAATTGGCGGGCTAGTGGAAGTTACAAGGGGATGCGGCAGAGGATGCCAATTCTGCACGCCAACGTTAAGCGGCATGATTAGATCAATACCGTTCGAGGGCCATATAGATAAGGAGATAAGGCTTAATATAGAGGTAGGGAACGCCAAGGAAATAGGTCTCCACAGCGAGGAATTCTTCAGGTATGGAGCAAGGGGAATAAATCCAGAGCCAGATAAGGTAATCAATTTAGTTAAGAATTCGTATAAAGTGGTGAAATCTTATGGGGATGAATACAGCATAACCACCGACTTCACCACGGCTGCGGTAGTGGTGCAGGCACCTCAGATGGTGAGAGAAGCCAGTCAATACATGAATGAGGGGGGGAGCTAGGAACTTCATTGAAATGGGAATAGAAACTGGTTCCCCCAGGTTGCTGGCGATATTAATGCCAGGCAAGGTTCTTCCATTCAAGCCAATACAGTATCCCGATATAGTGGAGAATGCAATAGGTATTTTGAATGATAATGGATGGATAGTGGTGGGCACAATGATAATTAATTTGCCCGGCGAGACAGATAATGATGTAGAGAAGAATCTCGAGTTACTTGATAGGCTGCGAAAACTGCGGGTAATGACTTTTCCATTGCCATTTATACCAATGGGCGCATTAAGGCATAGGGACTTCACTATTCTAGATAAGATGCTGGAGAACCCGCTTCGCAGGGAATTCGTGCTTATGGCATTAAGCAAAGCAATAAGTGAAGCAAGGACTGATGCCGATATAATCACATCTAAAATGGAGAACCCGGTTGTCAGGCGAATGATGAGGCATTTGATAATGGCCACCATGGGATTAGTGCTGAGACGCTACCGGGAGAAACTGGAGGCAATGCATAGCTCTAACTATAATGATGAAAAATCAATGCAATTGGAGGATAATGGATTAAAGCATGCATAATGTATCCGTCGCTAATGATAACCTCAATAATAATAGATGTATTAAACTATGTGGGCATAATAGCATTCGCGGCATCTGGCGCGCTTAAGGCAATAGATAAGGATATGGATCTCCTGGGAGTCATCGTCCTCGGCTTCTCGACAGCCCTCGCCGGAGGAATAACTAGGGATGTATTGCTAGGCGTGTTTCCTCCCATCAATATAGTTTATCTACCGTATCCCATAACAGCCATTACAGCTGCGATCGCTACTCTGCCGTTTTCTAAGTATGTAATGAGAGGCATGAAGCCCTTCCTCTATGCCGATGCCCTTGGACTCGGCGCATTCACTGCGATAGGCGCCCAAGTAGCATTCATGCATGGATTAAATCCGCTCGGCGTAGCAATGCTTGCATCCATAACAGCGGTGGGGGGCGGCGTTCTACGCGATCTTCTAGCCAATGAGGTGCCCATGGTGCTATCAAAGGAGGTGTACGCCACAGCCTCAATAATAGGGGGCTTCACTTACTGGCTTCTGGCAATGGTAATTCCATTCGGCGATGATGCACTGATAGTGACCGTGCTTGTATCGGCGATTAGGATAATAGCGATAGAGCGAAAATGGAGCCTCCCAAGGGCCAGAAGCCTCACTGAGCTCTAGTTGATAATATGCCCCCCACCATCCCTGAGAAGAAATTAACCAATATGAATATACCTATGCGAGCCCTAAGTGAGCCGGCATATGCATCAAACGCCATAGATATAACGGCAAAGGCCATAATCGTGTATATGGATAATTTTTGCGCACCACGAAGCAATTGGTAATAATTGGATTGCTCCTGAAACCTATATGGAGACGCGAACACTATTAGCAAGACATAAACTGCCAGAATCACGCCAGCATCCACCCATTGACCCACATAAATGGCCCACAATGGACTCAGGATCAGCCTAACAGGATAAAAAACATCGGTGATCAACTCCATTATGAGCGTAACGGCCGATAAGAAGAATGAGTAGCCAATGCCGGCCGCTACCTGCAGCCGCGCTGCTCTACCGCTCATTAATGGCCACTCCCCATTAATCTCATTGGGCTGAGCTGGTTGAGCCCTCCTTCCTCTCCTCCTNCCTCGGCATTAATTGCTCAATGCCCGGCAGCGTTCCCCCAACTATTAAGTTAATGGGGTAGTAGGGGACGCCCAGCATCATGTTGGTGGCCGCTGGATCCGCCTTACTTGCCATTACCNCCGCAAGGCGGGCGCGCACTGCCTGTAATGTATCTATGCCAAGGGCTAGGTACTGCACTATTCTTCTCATTGTGTCGTCCTCCGGCTCAAGCCTAACTATCCTACAGGCCAATAGATTAATGCCTATCTCCTCCATGGCTGACCTAAGGGATGCAGCCACGGCATCGGTTATCTTGTGTAGATTAGCGTAGACCTCTTTAAGCGAGACCAGGTTCAGCACTTGGGACACCGATTGATCAACTATGGGAGAGAGGAATGCGGCCAATGCATCAACGGTGTATTTCATNTCACCGAATTGAACACTATTCACGAGCTTAGCTGGGTCACTCACCATGAAGTAATAAGCCACTTGGTACCGCATTGCCACTAATTCCTTGGTTTGGCTGACGCCCTCGCTTCTGGCCTCATGCCTCGCCGTGCTGATGAAGAGGACCTCTATTTCCCAAGGTAAATTACCGCTATATTGAAGCCTAGAGAAGAATTGAGAGACCGGATTCGCCGGCGTCTGAAGATCATGGGCGCCAGCATCAAATACTCCAGTGATTTGCCCCTGAACCCTCACGACCGCTTTTTGATTAGAGTAAACAATTAAGCGGGACCTAGTTCTAACGTCAACGGAATGATACTTCACTATTAAGTCGTTGGCCCCCATCTCGTCTCTTCCCTGTTCATTTATAGTGGATATTACTTGCGCCCGTATTGACATATTTGGGCCATCTTCATCGACTTAATATACTTTTCTATTTAACTAATAAAGTATTTAATTAAACATCATAATAGTTAAAGTCATGAAGCGCTGAGAAAAATCACCTCAACGACTCAGGCAGCATGAGCTTTAACCTATCGGCGAATTTCATGCGTAGCTCCCTAACCAATAACAAGATGGAGTCAGGATCCTTTCTCGATCTAGCGGCCTCCAGTATTGCCCTAGCTGAATTCACGAGGGCTAAATCAAATTGAACTATTCTCTCTAAATCTTCCGGAAATAACTTGAATCTATCATGCATACCTGAATCCCCAAGCGGAGCACTCTGTATATCACTTATTAGGCTGCGTAGCTCCGATATCAATTTCTCGTATTTCTGTACCAATTCGTTGAATGGATCACTTACGGCCCTCTCCTCCGCCTCACTGGATATTAATCGACGCGCCTCCTCTAGGGATTGAGTTATGGCTTGCCTAACCAGGAAATCATCCTGACGAACCAAGTCCTTAATCTTATACCCCCTGAAACCCGGCACCAATAATTGAAGTCTCTCCAACGGCGAGAGCGGGGAATTGGAAACTGGACCAGACACGAGCCTCACGGCACTGCGCAAGCTTAAATGCGTTCCCCTCAGTATTTCCGCCAAAAACCAATAACACGGCAAAAGATACCTAATAGCTTTGTGTATTAAATCATAGTATCAATGAAAATATTTATCTTATTCTATTAATTCTCATAAATAATGGATATAAAAATAAAGAGGGCATATGATGATGCCCAAGACAGCGATGGATTCAGGGTATTAGTTGATGCATTATGGCCGCGGGGATTATCCAAGGAGCGGGCCAAGATAGATTATTGGGCTAGGAATATTGCGCCAAGCGATGAACTTAGAAAGTGGTTCAATCATGAACCCAATAAATGGGATGAATTCAAAGCAAGGTACTGGAAAGAATTAGATGCTAAACAGGGCGACGTTAAGGAATTCATAATGATGATCAATGAAGAGGATAGGGTAACGCTATTGTTCTCGGCCAGGGATAGGGAAAGAAATAATGCCGTGGCGCTGCTGGAGTACATACGCAAACTTTAATCTCATTATTGCTAGCAATAATTTAAGATAATGCAACCATGTTATAAAACATTCAACAAGCCCCGCCGTTTAGGGGCCGGGAAGAAGCCGGACATATGGATGATGCTACCTAGGGTTTTCCTCATTTAAGCATGTTTTCACTTGTGGCGGGCCCATTTGATGAAACGAACGGCAAACCTCGCCCTTCAGGGGCGGGGTAAAGCTTAAAAATCTCTGGGAATGGGGCTCTCGGCCAGTCAATTCTTTGGGAATGGGGAGTGGGGGCCGACGTACCCCCACAATACCGGCTGATGGGGATGACCTAGTAGCGCCCGTAATGGGGCGTAACTCTCTAGACCTCGGGGAACCCCCACCCTTTAGGGCGGGGAGGAGGTCAGTTTAACCCTCTCCTCTTTGTTAATGCTCCCTATATTGATCAACTCGCAGTCAACCATACGGTGAATGCCGCAGAGGGATGCCTATGCCTTCCGTAACAAGAGGCTTGATAAGTAACAAGGTGAGCGGTAATTGAAACCAGAAGCATCATCGGCTAATGGTGCGGGGGGTGGGATTTGAACCCACGCAGGCCTACGCCAACGGGACCTAAACCCGCCCCCTTTGACCATGCTCGGGTACCCCCGCTCATGATCCTTGC
>LOBW01000018.1 GCA_001516585.1 Thermocladium sp. ECH_B | reverse complement strand
TTAGGCGTTAATGCATCCGGTGACCCCTGCATTAGTATGCGGCCGCCCTTAATCGCTATTATTAAGTCGCTCTCCAGCGCGAGCTCCACATCGTGGGAAGCAACGATCACGGTAGATAGGTTCGCCATTTTCCTCAGGATCCCATGTATCCTCAATTGATTGCCTAAGTCTAGGTTAGCCGTTGGTTCATCGACGATGATGATGGGGGCACCCGTCGCGAGCGCCCTAGCTAATAGAACAAGCCGCTTCTGGCCGGTGCTGAGTTCTTCGAAGAAATAATTAATGAGGGACTCGATTCCAACAAATCTAAGGGCCTCTAATGCATTCTCCCAAGTAACCCATTTGCTCCCCCTCCGCGCAGACATGATTACCTCTATAACCCTCATGTTAAACATGTTCGGCGACTCCGATGGCGCATATGATAAGTATATGGATCTATCCTTCACTTGATCCAGGTTCCTTCCATCGATGGAGATGGATCCACGCAATGGTTTTAGGGATCCTATTAAAACCTTAAGCAGGGTTGATTTGCCAACCCCATTTGGGCCCAGTATAGTGGTTAAGCCCGGCGAGGGCGTGGAGAACGTTATGTCGCTAATGATTACTCGCTTCCCGTAACCGGCCGAGACTCCCTTGAATTCAATGCTATACCTTTGCGGCACTATAGGCACCCCGGTAAAGCATTAGTATTATCAATGGTATTCCAACTATGCCCGTGACCGCGGTTATCGGTATTATGTAGTTAGATATGGATCTAGAGATGGCGTTTGATAAGGAAAGCATTAATGCACCGATTATTCCCGACGTGGGGAGCACTGCAGTATGGGATCCCCGACCCTCAGCATACCTAGCCACATATGGAGACACTAAACCCACGAAGCCTATTATTCCCGTGAATGCCATTGCGGTGGCTATCGGTATGGATGCCAGGGAAAGCAGCATGAATCTGGTTCTACCTGGGTCTAAGCCGCTTGCGTGGGCAACATCATCGCCGAGAAGCATTATGTCCAGTTGCTTCCCATAATTAATCAATATCATGAGGGGAACCAGCGAGGCAATCGTTATTGCCAGTAAGTTACTCCATGATATGCCGTTTAAGTCGCCGTATAGCACGTAGAGTGGCTGCACTATGGCTGATGGATTTATCTCCGATATGAGTATCTCAATTATTATGATTAGGGATGAAGTCAGGAGTGTGAACATGACGCCCACCAATACTAATCCAAGTGGTCCACCGCGTGAACCCATATATGACACGGCTAGGCTAGTGGCTAGGGCGAAAATGAAGGCAAGCAATGGCATCGCCACGAGGGAGAGATAGGAGTTAATTAGGTGCATTAGTATCAATAAGTAGGCCAGCAAAGCGCCTAGCACCGCGGCGCCCGCATTGCCTATCGTGAATGGNTCGACAAGCGGATTCCTGAAAATGCTTTGGAAAGTTGCGCCAGTCATTCCCAATATGAAGCCCACCAATACTCCCGTTAATGCCTCGGGAAGCCTTATGTCGATTATTATTATTTTATAGATGCCGCTGGGCATTAGGATATACCTTAGGGGCACCTTAACTGTGCCGATTACCATATTGAGGAGGATGCTCAATAAAACTAATGCGATCAAGGCCGCTTTGAGGAGCCTCATCCGCTACCCAACTCTGGCCTTATGTTATTCATTATCCAAGTCGCATTAATGCAATGAGGGGGAGAGGCATTGAATGAGGAAGCATGCAGAATATAGGCAATTAGCTTAACCCCATAAACGGAGAGGGGCCCAGGCTCCTCAATAAGGCTTTGTCCAAGATTTCCAATTATATATATATGATTCTCCTTAACCGCATTAACGGTATTTATGCCCGGCAAACTAAGTATTGCTTGAAGCGTGGCGGAGCAGTTNCCCATGAAGTCCGATGCAATTATGTAATCTGCATTATAGAGGAGGAATTGCGAGGGCGAGAGCTGGGGCCATGGATTCGTGGTGTTCACCACATCAATTCCATTAGCTAACTTTATCTCATTTCCAATAAACGTGTTGTATGATGCGGAGTATATCGGGTTAACGCCATCCAGGTAAATAACGGTGGGTCTCTCGCTGCCCTGGGTCACGGATGATATGGAGCTTAGGACTGAATTCATGGAATTAATCACAGCGGAGGCCGCTCCCGTGATTCCCAGCTTTAAGCCAGCTGATCGAACGTCGTTCTCTATCTGGCTCATATTGGTGTCAGATGTTCCATTTATCACTATTATGGTCCAATTATAGCCGCTTATCTTCGATAATTGGGGACCATACCAGCCATAATCATAGCATATTATGCTGGGCGATGCATTAACTATGGATTCTAGGGAGGGGAAGGGCCAGATCGATGACAGTATAGTCACATTGGTTTTCGGCGATTCATTGAAGTAGGCCAGTAACTGAGCTGAATACGTATCCATCTCCACAACATCGTGGCCAAGGCCAAGGGAGAAGAGTAATTGCGTGCAGGTTGGGTCCAGCGATGCTATCCTCTCCATTGGAGTAATTGTACTCCTTCCTGCGGAGTTATGGATATAGAGGAGTATCACGGCGATCACTAGAATCATCACGGCGGCCGTGATTGCCATGAGTGTGGTCCTCTTCATGAGAAATAGGATAATTATCCTATTTTTAAATTTAACCACACCACGCACAAAACACTAAACCCAAACAATTAAACCCGCAATAAACCAAAACTAGATAATCCTCCTCATCTCATGAAATTTCATTAAATGCATTAAGCCGATAGAGAAACTTTCAGTTGCTTCCAGCAACTCGCTCCCGGCCGACCATTAAGAGCGAGTTACCCACTAATTATTGAGGGGACGCAGAGTAATACCCATACCTGGGCGGGAAGGAGTCACTCAATCTCTATGCTGCCCACTATTCGCGGAGGCTTTGCATCCAGCTTCATCACTGCCGCGCGGCTGGACACGATGGGCATGGGGGAATCCACCTCTATATATGCAGTGGATTGCTCAAGTCTCATTGACTTAATGGGACGAATCTTGGAGCCCATCGATATATGTAATTGACCCTGAGTCCCCTGCTTAAAGTACTTATTAGGATTGAAATGCCCCCTAATCATACTTGATGCGCGGCAATCAATGCATAACACATCTCCCTCCTCTATATCATCAGCGCTTACCCCCTTCAGGGCTAGCCCTACCCGCGTGCCGAGTTCCGCCTCATCATAATTCACGTCCTGTATTTGAATTGATCTGACCTCAACCTCTATGCCCTTTGGTTGTAGCTTTAATTTATCATGCACCCCTATCTTGCCTCCCTTAATGAATCCGAGAATCACCGTGCCCACGCTCTTCACGTTGAATGCTTGATCTATTATGACTAGCGGCGAGTTGCTGAGAGACGCTGGACCCAATCGTCGCAACTCCTCCAGTGCTCCATATGCATCAAGATACTTGTAATTAGTCCCCAACTCATTGGCTACCTTCTTTAGTGAGTCATGATTTGAAATAACGAGTACCTGCCGCATCCCCATTAACTCTAGGGTGATTAATGCCTCGCCCAGGAATGCATCTATTTGGAGAGAATTAATTAAGGCTGCATCAGCATATGCCATAGCCTTTATCAGGGGTTGATACTTCTCGGGGTACTTGGTTGGCTCTATGAGGGTCACAACATCATCATCGATCCTCCTATGGTAAATCGTTATATCCGTTGAGGAACCCTTCTTGCCTAACTCCTTATTTATTGCGTAATCCCCTATTGTTACAGCATTAACATGCATCTAGAGAGCCGCCATTAATCACGTTAAAAACATTAATGCGAGGAGCCCATGTGGCTTTCATTCATTGGGAGAAAGCTAATAAATTGTTTCCGGATTCTAGGGCTTCATGTGTTGAGGACCGCCATCTCTGATCTTTGATGAGGTACCAGGGTTCTGAATCTCGGATTCAGCTGCATTGGGGCTTAACCACTTCATCTCATTCAAGTCAAGGCTTTTACCATACTTATTTAGGTTTATGGCTTCCATTATTATTACCCCGGCAAGTATGTGCTTACATAACTCATTCCCTAAGGTATTCGCCTCACAGGTACACTTAGCGCCGTATCTACCAATTGACGCGTAGTGATAAACATCATCACGGGTCTCGGACTTGAAGCTTAGACGGATCCCCGTGACGCCGCCGCTTTCCTCCTTCACCTCAATTATCGTTGCTTCCCTAGCATATTCAACTATATCCAGCAACCTGGAGAGCCTATAGCCTACCTTCTTGGAGAGAAGGAGGAGAAATTCCTTCATCTGAGCATTATTGCCGCTATTCCCATTCACCTCTACTCAGCCTCATTAATTGTTTTCCCCGCTCTTAATGATTTCGCTCGCCAGTCTCCTCCTTTGGAGTACCCTGCTTAATCCCCTCACGTATTTCTGGAATAATGCATCCATTATCAAATCAAGGCTTTCCTCGTTTTCGCCAATGCTCTTGATTAATTCGCTCCTGGATATAAATACCACCACTCTACAACTCATGCACCCAATCGATACTATATTGTTCTGAATCCTTACCGTTAAGGGGTCCCCGCAATTCGGGCAGGAATAACTAGGCGCTGTCACCATGATGCTGCTTCACATTGTTATTTTAAAGAGTAATTCTTAACTTAGGTGAGTAGAGCCATGAATGAATTCCTTATTAAGTATATAAATCCAAAAACTTGCTGTTAAAAACCACATGAAGAATCCATGTGTTTCTCAATAATCAATTACTGAATGCGTGCCTAATGGAGTCCACTACCTTCTTGCTCTGAGTCACAACTATGTTTATCCTTGGCTGGCTTAATATCTCCAATTCATCCAATGATGCCCCCAGCGGGTTTATCACGTAAGCGCCTAATTCCTTGGCTATGACGTATGCGGCGGCTATATCGAATACCCTTAACTTATTCCTGATATCCATGAAGAATAGGAAGCGGCCGAAAGATGCTAAAGTGGCCTCTAGACTTGATGAGCCAAGTGTACGTACCTTAAATGCTCCTAAATCATCATAAATCCTCTTTATCCTAGTGAATGTATCCACCCCTATTGATGGCTCCATGTATATCGAGGCAATCGGCTTATCCAATGCATCCCCCAAGGGCTTAACGGTATTGCCCTTTACATATATCCCCTTCCCGGCCTCCGCATAATAATACGCATCCCGCTGAACATCAACTATTATGCCCGCAATTAGGTCCTTCATCTTGGGATCCCCGGAGTACCTGGCTACGCCTATGGATATGGAGTAAAACGGTATATCCATCACGAAATTCAGGGAACCATCCAATGGATCTATCACGAATAAGTAATATGGGTCATTGCTTATCCTGACTAGGTTTCGCTCCTCCGTCAAAACAATTGCTGGAATCCCCCTCTCCTTCAGGTATCCTATTATGAAATTCTCAACTTCCCAATCTATTCGCCTAGTGACATCGCTCTTTCCTTCCTTAATTATGGACTTATAGGATGAGTCAGTGGACTTACTTATAATGAGGGAAGCAGCGCCTTTACCCACATCCACCAGAATCGACTTGATATCGATATCCACTCTAACTTCATTTAACTCGTATTTAAAAATATTTGGCAAACTCTTCACCTAGAGGAACTAATCGCCAGCCTTCTTCCCTGTATGATAAAAAAGAATGAGGGATTGCCTCCAGGGATGGAAATGAGGAGCCCTCCACCATATCTAAATGCCGCAATACATGTACTTGGTGTTTTACCTTGATCAATTTCTTCAGGACATTAAGGGATGTAACCCCCAAGACTCCCGAGGAACCCAATCCCTCAAAGGCGGGGAAACCAAAAGCGATGTAGATCTTCATTTTCGTTCATCATCTCCATAAATGAAGCTGCCTCGTGGAGCCCTCGTAAAGTTAAATAACTCGCCTAATAGTTGTACGCGTAAAATGAAGGAACTCGAAGAATTGGAGATACCTAGGTATACGCTGTTTGGGCCCGGAGCCATAAATAACGTCGGCAAGATATTAAGCATGCTGAAGCTAGGGCCAAGCGCATTAGTATTAACTGGAACCACGCACAGTAAGAAGGCCCTAGGCGGCTTAGCGGGAAACAACATGATTACGGAGGAGGTGGACTCGGTTAATGCTGAAGTCATAACTGGCCTGGCGCATAGATACAGGGGAATTGATGCAGTGATAAGCATTGGGGGAGGAAGAATAGTGGATGCTGGGAAAGCCATCGCATTCCTCCTGGATAAGCCATTCATATCTGTTCCCACGGTGGCCAGCCACGATGGCATAGCGTCCCCCTATGTTTCTTACACGCTTCAATTAGAATTAATGCGGCTAGGGTACCCGAAGATCCATAAGACGCCCCTAGCGATAATAGCGGATACATCGATAATAACGGAGGCGCCTAGGAGATACTTAACTGCTGGAATCGGCGAATTAATAGGTAAATTGATTGCCGTGAAGGATTGGGAATTGGGGGCTAAAATAAAGGGGGAATCATTCAGTGAATACGCGGCGACGCTGGCGTTATCTAGTTACCAAATAATAATGAGGAATAAACAGAACTTGAAGAGACATGATGAGGGGGCGACCAGGATAGTGGTTAAGGCATTAATAGGATGTGGGGTAGCAATGGCGATAGCCGGTAGTTCACGACCATGCAGTGGATCCGAGCATCTCTTTAGCCATGCATTGGAACTATTGACTAAGGAGAGAGGAATGAGGAGCCCACTACATGGAGAGCAAGTTGCCTTGGGCACCATAGCTATGGCTTACCTACATGGCCTTAATTGGCGCAGAATAAAGAAGACAATGCAGGAACTAGGCATACCAACTAAGCTAAGCGATATAGGCATAGATAAGGAGATGGCCATAGAGGCATTAACCATGGCTCACACAATAAGGNCCGACAGATACACTATATTGGGAACAGACGGCATAACAAGGAAGGCCGCGGAAACGGCGTTGGAAGTCACTGAACTCATCTAATTCATACGCCAATGGGTATGAATTAACTTGAAGCGTAAATGGAATGATGAATATGAATATATCGAATTAAGGGATTCACCTACGCATTTGGGTTGGAGGTGAATTAGCGCGGANCCTCCTCGTGAGGGAACCCAGGAAACTGGTTGCTTCATCCGGTTTATTCTTTGATAGGTGCCAAATATCCAGCGACTCATCCACTACATACATTATTGATTTTGATTTGGAGGTCTTGACCTTCCTCTCTATCTTAATGACCCTCTCCCCGGCTAATTTACTTAATAATCTGGCCGCCTTCAATATATTCTTGTGCCTCTCATCGAGGCCCGCCACTCTTACTAGAACCGTTGCCTTTAGGGTTAATTTGCGTCCCTTGCTGCGACGAATCAACTCAACTATTGCCCTAGTTATTTTAGTGTCGAGGTCCTCCATATTACTCACCTATCACCCTCGGTATATTTCTAGAGAAGGGGGGGTATATTATTCCTTTCTCCGTAATAATCCCAGTAACGTACTTAGGAGGGGTAGGGTCAAATACTGGATTATAGACTGGAACCCCCTCCACAGTTATGGGTACTCCCCTTATTTTCCTCACTTCATCCGGGTCACGCTCCTCTATCACCACTTCATCAACCTTGCTCTTCATATCGAAGGTGGATGAGGGGGCTAAGGCATAGAATGGAATGCCGAATTCATGGGCTATTATGGCCTCCTTCATTGTGCCTATCTTATTGAAGACATGCCCATCCCTCAATATTCTGTCGGCCCCAACCATCACGCTATTAACCATGCCTTTATACATGACTAGCCCAACGGCGGTATCCGTTATCAGAGTCGTCGGTATGCCCTCCATTATTAATTCATATACAGTTAGCCGCGCGCCCTGGAGCCAAGGCCTGGTTTCAGGGGCTATCATGGAGACCTTGATTCCCAATGCATGGGCTATCTTAACGGGGGCCGTTGCGGTTCCCAGCCCTGTTCCCGTGGCTAATCCGCCTGCATTGCATTGGGTTAGCACCGTGTCTCCCTCATTTATTTTCTCCAAACCGTGAAGACCCATGGCTATTTCAGCCTCATATTCCTCATCGAATATGGTATTGGCCTCCTCTATCAAGAGTTCCCGCAGCTGCGCTGGAGTCTTGGCTGTGCCTTCATTAACGTGCTTAGTTGCTTTATCAAGCATTCTCCTGGTTGCCCAAGCCAAATTAATTGCCGTGGGTCTAGCGGCATCTAACACCGTCTTTGCCCTCCTCAATGCTTGTATTGACTCCTCTAAGCTGGAGGGGGATGAGTTGAATAAGGCAAGCACCATGCCATACGCCGCCGTTATGCCTATTGCGGGCGCGCCCCTCACCTTCATGCTGTGTATGGCGTCCGCCGTGGCCTCCGGCGAGGATAGAGTAACATAAGCCGTCTCGAACGGTAACTTGGATTGATCCAAGAGGATTAAGCGGCCGTCGTTTCTCCATTCTATTGGTCGCACCTTTGGCTTATATAAATGCTTTATATCGTCGATAGTCGGTTTCATAGATGCACCGACACCGTTATCAGTAGGTTGTTTTTTAAGGTTTCTCCATAATAATAAATGCTGTTGACGAAGTGTTATTTGCCGGTAGCCGACATAAATAATTTATATATAAATGCTAATACCCTTAATTTTCTAAGAGATGCATTGTTTACATTAAATTCATCCTTAAGAGACTCCATTATTTTACTACAATCATTCATGTTTAATTTATTACATATGCAATCAATACTATTGCATTCTATTAATGCATCAATGAGGTCCATAGATACGCCGCGCCGCATTGCGCTGCCCACAGGCTCGATTAGTTCGGCCACGAATTGGTAAAGAGCATCGATTAAGGCCAGCCTAAGCTCATCCATGCCTAATACGACTGACTCGGCCAAGGTAATTACCTTCACGCCCAACTCATTGGCTAACTGAGAAGCAGAATCATTTGAGAAACCCCTCGCCACAACCATGGGCTTCACGCCCAGCACCACCGCATTAGTGTATGCCTGCCTTATTCCACTCACATCGACCCTACCCGACTTCACCTCAACGGCGTACTTAACCCCAGCTGGATCCATCACTAATAAATCAACCTCCCCAACCTCAATCCCGCCGGACTCCACCTTCACCCTGCTCCCAAGCACGGAATACCCCAGATTACCTAGAAGGGAGGCAACATACTCCTCAAAACGCTCGCCCATGACGCGTAAAGCCCCACGCTTCGCTATAAGCATTATGATTGAGGCCAATGAATCAGACATGCGGGGCCCAACTATAGTCATGCACCTCGGAATCCACTAATCCAGCATTGAGGGGGCAATGCTCATAATTCCATGAATTGAGGCGGCGTTTATCTGGTGGGGGTTGATCTGGAATCCATGCCTTAAATGCTGCAATAAAAAATATATATGCATATATTCAAGAAACGCCCATGGACGTAGTTAAAGGCGAGGGCACCACTATTTGCTGGAGTGACCCAGATGAGATGAGGGAGTGGTTCGCAGGCAAGGATAAGGGCCTTAGAGATAAGGTAATGGAGATGAGGGAGGCAGTGAAGACATTCATAAAGCCGGGGAATTCATTAATGTTCGGCGGCTTCGGCTACGTTAGGACCCCAGTCGCATTCGTTCACGAAATGATTAGGCAAGGAATTAGAGACCTTAAATTATTAATGGTACCCGATAATTACATATATGGCCTCCTCCTATTGGCCGGCGCATCAAGCGAAGTCGAGTTGGCGTTTACCGCTTCCCTGGAGGTCAGGGGATTATTGAGGGGAATACGAAAATTATTCGAGACTGGTAAAGTCAAGATACTCTCAGAGTGGTCCCTCGGGAGTTTTCAGTGGAGACTCAGGGCAGCGGCCATGGGTATTCCCTGGACGCCCATACGATCTTTACTAGGAAGCGATACGTTTAGGAAAAGCGCTGCCATGCAAGTGATTGACCCAATGACTGGAAAACCCATCACAATGGTGCCTGCCTGTTGGCCCGATGTGGCTGTGGTTCATGTGCATAAGGCAGATAAATACGGCAATGCACAGATAATTGGACCCCTAATGGCTGATTTCAATCTGGTCAGGGCAGCGAAGAGCCTTGTGATAGTTACTGAGGAATTGGTGTCGCCCGAGCATGTGAGGGAGGAACCATGGAGAACCACTATACCTCACTTCCTAGTGGATGCTGTGGTAGTTCAGCCATACGGTGCCCATCCAACGTTGATGCCGACAAAGTATTACTGGGATGAGGATCACCTCTATGAGTTCCTCAAGGTCACTGAAAGCGAGGAGGGGGCCCGGGAATATATTAAGAAGTACATACTTGACTCAAAGGATTACTGGGACTACTTGGAGAATAAGGTTGGCCTAAAGAAATTAAAGATGCTGGAGGACATAGAGGAGGGATTCATGGAGCCCGAGTATCCATGGGTGAATAGGAAATGAACTTCAGTAAAACCGAATTAATGGCAATAGCGGCTGCTAGAATGATAGCGAAATCCCAAGCAAAAACCATATTCGTTGGAACGGGCCTACCATTGCTGGCGGCCACCCTAGCCGCAAGGCTTTATATGCATGAAATAACGCTTATATATGAATCGGGCGGAATATCCCACGCACCGAGGCATTTGCCAATATCGGTGGCTGATACTAGGACCTATAAGGGCGGCTTCATGACGACTACCATGGATTACGTTATGTCACTGGCATCCACGGGCCGCATAGATCTGGGATTACTAGGCGGGGCGCAAATAGATCCGTATGGTAACTTAAACACGACTGTGATAGGCTCATGGGAGAAACCATCCGTTAGGCTGCCGGGAAGCGGTGGGGCTAATGAGGTGGGTTCCCTCTCTAATAAGGTGATGATAATAATGCGGCAAGACAAGAGGAAGTTCGTGCCTAAGGTTGACTTCATAACCACGCCTGGATGGCTGCAGGGAGGAGATTCACGGAAGGAGGCTGGATTACCGACACCGTCTGGCCCCTGGATGGTGGTGACCCAACTTGGATTATATGATTTTAACGGCAAGAACAAGAGGATGCGGTTAATAGCATTAATGCCGGGAGTATCGCTGGATGAGGTACAGGCAAACAGCAGCTTTGAGATAGAGGTGGCCAGCAATGTGGGAGCAATCTGCGACCCAACCGAGGAGGAGATAAAGATACTGCGCGATATAGATAAGTACAAGATATTGACAGGCAAGGAAGAGTAATTCCTGTATATCCTCATTGCCTTATTTCCGCTTCATTGATCCCCAATATTAGCCATGAGGAACCATTATTGAAGCAATGAGCCTTAACGCGGGCAAGTTTATAATGGGTTCAACGCTTCGTTGATCAATGCTGGTTAGAGTGAAATCCAAGTTCGCTAATAATGTGGAGAAGGAGCTTGACCTCTCCCCGGTTACGTTGATAAGCGGATTCCCGGGAATCGGTAAGTCGCTGATACTCAAGGTAGTTTATGGATTATTATCGGGCATTGGGAATGACTTGAATTCCATATTGATGATGGAGGGCAATGTGGAGTTAACATTCAATACATCCCAGTGGCGGGTGAGCGACATAAATGAGAGGCTTTCAGCCGTTAATTTGCCTACAATAGATGGCATGCTAACCATAGCCGTGGCCAGGCATGAGAATGCAGTGGAGCAAGTGATTAGAACTGATAAAGGCACGCTGCTGGTATCCCGACGAGGGGCGGAGGGGAGCTTCATTAAGGTGCCCCTAGACGTGGAGGTAAAGGATGCGGGATTATTCCTATCCGCTGAGGGATTATCCCTTAAGGGAAGCAATGCTGTTCAATTAATAGATGAATTCGCAACACTATATGAAACCGTCATGGATGTAGTGCGATTCATGTCACGGCAATTAGCTAATCTAAGGGTTTATTACTTAGGTCCCTACTTTGATTTCCCGCCGGTCTCCAAGATAAGTGGAAAGTCTTGGGTGGGAACCCACGGCGAATACACCGTAGAGGTCTTGGCTAGGTTAAGCATGGAGCCTAGGATGGATGGGAAGATTCGATTCCTGCGAAAGGCAATCGATGGACTCGGCTATAGAAGGCTGCGGGCCGGCCTCGTGGGGGATGGCATTGGAATAACCTATGTGGATAAGAATAATAATGAAATAATGGGTGGAGAAGTACCTTGCAGCTTAAAGACAATACTGACAATAACAACTCAATTAATGGCAAGCGAGACTGGAAGCATAGTGTTGATTGATAATATGGATTATTGCCTAGACGAGAAAACAAGCGCAGTTCTAGCCTCATTATTGCGGGAATTAGGCGCCGGCAAGCAGATAATTGGCGAAATACATACGACCCTTCTATCTAACAGCGTTGATAGTAATTACGTGACGATCCACACGGTGGGTTAGCAAATGAAGACGCGGGACCCATACCTAATTCGCAGGGCTTTAACGATAATATCATATGAGTATGGCAAGGGCACCGTGGAGAGATTAATGGGGGGCGACCTAAGCATCGAATTCAATCCGGTTCTGAATAGGGTTAGGCAGGTTTACTATAATGGGGAGCTAGCGTTCTCGATCAGGGCAAGCGATGGCTACTTATTGCCAACCCTCCTCGGGGCACGCTTCATCGACTCATACGCCGTGGTGAGGGATGAGGCTGTGCCATTTATACGGCAGGGAAGGAATGTCCCTCTCTCAATGGTAATTGATATAATTAATGCCAGGGCTGGAATGGATATAGCCATCAAGGATCAGTCAAGCAATGTAATAGGGGTGGGTCGCCTCATGGTCTCCCCAAGCGAGTTGAGGGGGCTTGGGAGGGGATTCATCATAAGGACCCGGCAGCACCTAGGAAGCCACGCACCTGGGGATGCAGTGAATCGATGACTGACCTCCTCACATCGAAGAACATGGAGAGCACCTTCGGAAGCCTATCCACTACGTCGAGGGGAGTTATGTGGAATCCCTTATCGATCACGGCAAGGTCGCCCGCTAAGCCCGTTATGAATGCAGCTATCGCGGCTGCCTCAAGTTGATCGCTTAACTTAAATGCTAGGTACGCCGTTACGCCCGTCAATACATCGCCGGTTCCCCCAATCGCCATCCCGGGATTACCGGTCTTATTCAGCTTAATCCTAACCCCATCCGTCACCACATCGGTATTGCCCTTAAGTAGAACTATGGAGCCCGGGGCCTTCTCAGCGACTATCTTCCTAACCAATTCGCCGCGCTCCAATGGATCAACGGCGCTAACCTCTACCCCGAATAATTGCTTGAATTCCCCTGCATGTGGAGTAACTATCAATCCCTTCAATAAATCAAGCCTGCCAGAGCTGCCTATCGCCTTTATCGCATCTGCATCGATCACCACCTTCTTGCCTAACTTAACGGCGGAATCAATTATATTTACTACGGCTTTCTGCGTTTCCTCCTTTAGGCCTAGGCCGGGGCCAATGGCTAGCACATGGAACTTCCTCATCTCCTCCACTATGAATCCCACATGCGACTCTCCTAACGCGTCTCCATCTAATGGAATGGAAATTATGCTGGGATTATTGCTGCGTATATCATGCGCAACGTCGCGAGGCGCATAAATATTAACTAAGTCAGCCCCCATGATTAGCGCGGATAATCCCGTGAATAGAGCCGCGCCGGTGAAGTCCCGGGACCCCCCCACCACCATTATTCTACCATTATCCCCCTTCTTGGAGTTAATGTCTCTTCCATATCTTAACAATAACATATCGCCCGCCCCCACTATTAGGGATGCCTCCCTGGGTATTCCTATATCCGCCACAATTAATTCGCCCACATATTGCTTGGCTGATTCAGCGAGTAAGCCGTGCTTAGCCATATGCATGGTCACGGTCACATCCGCCTTAACTGCCTTATCCCAAACATTACCTGTATCGGAGTCGAGGCCGCTGGGGACATCAACAGCCACCTTAGGCGCGGAGGACATATTCATTAAGTCGATGGCAGTCGCGTGGGGCTGCCTTAATCGCCCCTTAACTCCAATGCCTAGAACAGCATCAATTATCACTTGAGGCCACTTCAATATTAAGNCCTGATGCATTAGAAGCGTGTACTCATCCCTAGCCTCTATTATCCTGCACCTAAGTAGATTCATACATATCCGCAAATTAGTGGCCGCCGGCTCCTCCGATACATCGCTTGTCCTGCCCAGTAAAATAATTGTGACATTACGACCGCTATTTAATAAGTAGCGAGCGGCGACAATGCCGTCCCCACCATTATTGCCTAGACCCGCAACCACAGCCACATTTAATGCATTGGGGTATCTATGCATGACAACATCTGCGACCGCTTTCCCGGCATTCTCCATCAATATCCTATCGCTTACGCCCAAGTACTCGGCGTTTTTATCGAGGATCCTCATTTCAATTGTTGAGATGCCATCCATGCCATTAAGGACAGCGCTTAAATTTAACATTTGCTATCATCGACTCCATCCGAGCACCTATCCCGGCCCTTAAGGGGCGAGATCATCTGAATCCCTCTTTTAATGCACCTATTAGGAACGTGAGAGCTAAATCCCATTCAAGAGACATTCCTGTGAGGAATGATTTCTCCATAATTTAAGCCGGAGACTCCGTTAGGGCGGGGTAGTTCTAGGCTAACTGCAAAATGCTTAAAAGTTAATGTGATGAAATATTAATATGGCCATTAGGGAGAGTGATGTAATCGTTGCAACGGCGCCCTACATACCGGGCTACAGGGCGGTTAAGGTAATTGGCATTGCGCTAGGCATCACAGTTAGGTCAAGGGGGCTTGGCGGCAGATTTCTAGCCGGGCTCAGGTCACTGGTTGGCGGGGAGATCCAGGAGTTCACGGAGCTTGCTGAGCAGGCTAGGAGGCAGGCTATAGAGAGGATGATTAAGCACGCCAAGGAGCTTGGGGCAAACGCCGTAATAAGCTTCAGGCTTGATTCAAACGAAATAAGCGAGTACATGGACGAGATAATAGCATACGGCACAGCAGTCGTGGTGGAGCCTGAGCAGGGAGGCAGTCATGCGGTAATGGAGTGAGGCGAATCATGTCCAGCATCATCGGCCCAGCCTCAGCGCTGGCCATTGCAGTGGTTTACTGGGTAGCCGCAACAATAGTGGCCTACGTGACCTTTAATAGGGCATTATGGAGGGGTGGTAGGGGCTGGGTCTTCATCGGCGTGGGCTACATGCTACTAGCCGTCATTATTCAATACGTTCTCCAGCAGATCCCAGGATTGGTAATATTAATTAGGGAGCTGCCTTTAATGCTAGGCGTTAAGGACATCACAGAGATTAATGCCCTGGCGTCTAGTTCATTAAAGCCCTACATACCATGGCTCATACTGTACTATGGCTTAATGGCTGGCGTGTGCCAGGAAGGAGCAAGGTACTTCGCAGTTAAGGATAGGGAACCAGCCTCGGCACCGTACATAGGCTACGGCTTTGCCCTCATCGACATAGCAGTGGGTGTGCTCAACCTAGTTATCATCTTAGCGGTAGCACGCACGGGTTTACCCATCGTACCCTTTAAAAATCAGCTTCAGGCATTGTTAACCGCTCAGTACATTGGCATTGCCGTTCAACCACTAGCCTCGTTCCTATTCCACCCAGGTGCATCGATGTTTCTAAGGGCCATGCAGACTAATGGGAGGGGCTTAAGGGGCTTAGCCGTAACCATCATTGCCCATACATACATGGATTCCTTCACCCTATACTTAAATTATCTGCTCTATGGATTGTTAACAACAACAGGCGAATTAACCATAGCATCTTCAGCGGTGTACTTCAGCACAATTATATCCATATCAATTGTCCTATTCCTAATAGGCCTCAATAAGATTAAACCTAATACTAAATTGATGATTAACATGCAGTAAAGGTGTAGACAAGTTTTAAGATGTACATTAAATTTGGATTATTAGGGCATGGGTAGGGGTGGCGTCATCACCTCAACCAAGGAGGAGACCATAGCGGTGTCATTAATGTTATGGGAGGAGGAGTGAGGCCATTAATAAAATGAGCGACAACCCCCACCCTCAAGGACGGGGAAGGGGCCAGAAAGCCATTATTATTGATTCTCTTGAAAATGATGCGGCCGGTGGGATTTGAACCCACGATCTACGGCGATCCCCCGCAAATGGATGGGGGGCCGTCGTCCTGATCCAGACTAGACTACGGCCGCTTATGCCCTTAAGAATTAAACGCTTTTAAAAATTTTCCTTAAAAGCAATATCAATCCAAGGCCTTCCATGGAGGACGTTGAATTAAGGGATGGCCCTCACCATATAAAAGGAGGGTGGCCCATCTTTCCATTAGATGGATTTAAGTATCTTCATGAGGGATTTCGAGGTTAAACTGCTTATCTTAATCGTATTCTTGTTGGTCTCCAACATGGATTGCTCATTACCTATTAGAACCACCTTGAAATTGCTGAACATGGAGCGCACGTTATTTATGGGTTCCATGCTTAACTCATCGTCCTCGCCATCCGTTATCAGGACCAGCTTATAATCCCTTAATTGCGGGTTTCGGCGCGCGTCCTCCATTGCCATATTGACGGCGGCCGTTATGTTAGTGCCGCCCAACGGTATTAGGGAGAGAAGAGTCTTTATTATCTCCTTCTTATCGCTTATCGCCGGGTATACCTGCTGGTCGAAGAACCTCACTTGCACATTGCTTCCCTTCATGACTAGGACAGTCGCTAACGCGGTTGCCCACGTTATTTTGCTAATGCTTCCGAACTCGAATAAGTTATTCATTACCGTATAGAACATGCTGCCGCTCTTATCAATGAGTAGATACACCTTAGGCCTCTTGGTTAGTTTCCGCTCATTGACCATTATATTGTTAGTGCCTAATTTATAGGCGTAGAGCGGCTTCGATACGCGCATTAATGCGCGGTATGAGGGAGTGACGTCACGTAATTCAGCCATATGGGATAATTTCTTTATCCCCGATGATATTCCCTTATAGACGACGTCCTCCTCCTTCAATAAATCCATTTTATACTTGACGTCAGAAATCAATTTAACCAATGAGTCAAGCATGTTTATTAGACGAGTCCTATATGGGTCTATATCCGTGCTTAATAATATATCGGCAACCTCGTGCCCAATGGAGCTGCCCATTACGGATTTTACCTTCTTAACTGTTTCATTAATGCGCCTCATGTTGCCGAGGTAAAACGATAATAGGGAACGTATTTCGCGCTCTATTATTGCCTTATTTTCCTTGGAGGAGGAGGACCTATTAGTCGAGTCATTAACCATTTGCCTAAAACCCTCGCTTCTCTCCATTTTGCTTAATAGATTACTATATATCCTGAGCATCTTAACCGCCATTAGCTTCGAGAGGTGGCCATTCAATTTAGTTACCCTAACGGCCTCGCCGTACTGATCACTGCGTATATACGTGTTAACTAAGTGATACCATAATATGTCCTTCTCATCCTTTAAATCGCTTAGTTGCCCCAGCATTGGGTTCCTGTAATGCAGGTAAAATGAATCTATCAATGCGTATTGAGGTATTTTATCCATGCTTGGCACCATGCGTCTCCTGCCCTCCATGAATACCTCGCGAAGCCTATACCTGGCTAGCTCATCATCATAATCAACATTAAGAAGAATGCCACGCCTCTTCTTCTCATTGCTCATTCATTATCATCTCCTCCAGCTTCTCTATTGTGCTCATCATTTCATCTATCTCATACTTATATAGGCTGTAAAGGCTTTTATCCCACTTAGTCCTAATTGAGCTCATTGTCTCCCTGGCATCCATGAGCCTCGTCCGCGCATCGTCTATTATATTGTTACTCAGTAATGCCTTTGCCTCGCTTATTAGATCATTTATCTTAAGGAGCTCCTCGGGCATATGGGTCATGGCGAAGGCCTCGTACTCGCTTAGTTGATCCTTGTTTTGAACCAAGTACTTAGCCACTCTTATGGCAGCTACCTTAAGCATCATGGGAGTGACCTCCTCGGGCTTGAATCCCTGTATCAATAGAAGCGAGTATGCGTAGAGGGGTATCTTTATTCTTGTTCTATTACTAATAGGTATGTGCTCAACATAGTCCGCTATCACTGGCGACAATATCTTCGATATATCCTTAGTATTGCTGAATAAGTAATTCACCTGCATCTGGTTTAATGCGCGTATATCATCCATAGATGCAAGGGGCCTTAACTCATCCATCTCCCGCCTCAAATTCCATCCCTTTATCAATAAATTCTCCGTGTCCTCCGGCAACACGTACTCAGTGAATGTCCTCAGGGGAAACCTATCAAATAAGGCTTGAAGCTCCTCCTCATCTGGAACCCTATTACTGCTGCCGAAGACTGCCCAAGTCTTTACGGGGATTATTTTGTCACCATCATACACGACCCTCTCATTAAGGAGGGAGAGGAGGGTGTTGAGAATTGCGCTAGAGGCGTTGAATATCTCATCCAATAAGGCCAACTCGCTCTCGATTATTGAATTAGCATATATGCGCTCCACCTTGCCCTCCAACAGCTTCGCTATATCTATGGGTCCAAGTATTTCCTCCAGATCCGTGAACTTAGTTAACTGCCTATAGAACCACTTAATGTTGGTTAATTTAGATAAGGTATATACGAGGGTCGTCTTAGCGGTGCCGGGGGGACCTACTAATAGAAAGTTCTCCCTCGACAAGACGGAAATAAGTATGCCGGATATCTCATCCGAGTACTTATAGAACATATCGTTAAGCTTCTCATTGATGTTCTTTATCCTAATTATCGATTCGTTAATGTTCTGCATTACTTATTTTTTATCGAGCCACTTAAATATAAGGTTTTTTCCATAAACCACCGCAAAAACAATTTAACTAAGAGGAAACCCATTCCCCGAGGACCCAGGAAGAGATAACCGCACTCCATAATTTGCCGCCACCTAGCCCCATTTCCCTGAGATGCCTTAATAATTAAGAGGCAAGGGGACTTGGATGGGCAACGCTTAAAATCTATGAATAAAATTACGGGGCCAGTGAGCATTAAGGATATAGCTGCCGCATATGAATCATTAAGTAAACGAGACTTGAGGGTATTAATGGTGATTGAGGCCCTTCATAGGTATCATGAATATGTACCGCTTGAGCGATTATTGAGGTGGCTCAAGGAGAATGAGGACTCCACTCTTAAATCAATCAGGCAATTAAATAAGTATGCACTAGTATCCAGGTCAGGCGGATTGGGCTATCGATTAACGTTTAGGGGCTATGATGTATTGGCCATACATGCATTGGCCAAGATGGGCATAATAGAGTCATTATCGCCATCTCCCATAGGTTCAGGAAAGGAATCCGATGTATATGCGACGCAACTAATCGCGGGCGGAAGAGGCGTTGTTAAGTTTCATAGATTAGGCAGGATAAGCTTCAGGAATGTGAGGAAATACAGGTTATGGCTGGGGGAGAGGAGGCATGTTTCATGGCTATATGAGTCCAGGATATCGGCTCACATGGAGTACGTAGCGCTTGTGGGCACCTATAAGGCAGGGGTACCCGTGCCGCAGCCAATCGCCGTTAATAGGCACGCGGTAGTCATGAGTTACATAGATGGAGAGAAATTGGCCGACGCTAATCTAAGCGATCCAGCCACTGCTTGGGAGCAAATAATGAATGCCGTGAAGACCGCGTTCGAGGCGGGTTACATACATGGCGATCTAAGCGAATTCAATATAATAATGGCGGGGGATAAGCCATATTTAATTGATTGGCCTCAATGGGTTCCAACCAAAATAATTGGCAGCATGGAGAAACTGATCAATGATATAAAGAATCTGGCCTTCTTCTTCGCTAGGAAATATGATTATAGGCCAAACATCGATCCCATAATTGAGGAGTACAGAAAGATGTATGGCGAAATACATCTTGAGAAGCCAGATGCAACCTATAGTAAGTTACTAGATGAATTGATGCATATGATCCGCAATGAATCCGGGAATAATGAGGATGCTGCATCCTAAGCTTCTATTTCGCGGAAATCCATGAAGAGCGGCCTTAGAGCGGAGAAGTTACGCCACGGGCAAACACCTCCCGATAATACTTTTATGCTTAGCGACACCATTATTGAGTGGCTTGCGACTTCGATAAAGTCATAATAGTGACGGAGAATTGGGAGATCAATTACAATAAATTGCTCAATGCATGTAAACAACTCGGGAATAAATGCATCATGCTTGATTTATCGAGCAATGATGGATTAGACATGCTGCTGCAACATGGAGTGGAGGATCTCATGGCTAAGATACCGTTGATATTGATAAAGCGGGGGAATAATTATCATAAGCTCAGCGTGGAGGATTTTTTGAGGCTGGTTCAAGTTACTTAAGCGGCTTCAAGAAGAGTACCTTACCATACCTAGATAATTCACTTAGTATTAGTGGGAGGGGCGGATCATTCTCGTTGTTGAAGCCGGCAATCCTCACATCGCTCTCCGTTAATCTCACATAGCCTTGCTCGAATCGTATGGTGGCTTCCTTGGAGCCGAACACTACCTTAAACTTAACCCTATTATCAAATAGCAGCTTAGCCACGCTTTTAACTGTATTAACCTGTTTAGGAGTTGGCTTACCCCTGGGCCTCCTCTTCTTTAACTCGCCTAGCTCCTTCTCGTTTAGCTCGCCCTTTATTATCCCCTTGACCTTAGTTACCTTGGCTAACCCACCCTGGGTATAGCCGAGGATCTCTATATTATTTATATTGCTTAATCTATTCAATAACTCCTCCAAGCCTATGTCCTCTATGTCCTCCGCCATTCAATGCAGCAATAATCGCGACAATTTATAAATATTGATCAATTATGCGGAATATTGGGAAAAAAGAGAGGAAATTAAATTAATTGATTTGGAGAGATTTATGAATTAGGCGAAGCCGCTGAGGAATTTGCCGGGATGTAGCCTCAGCCATTCCTTGGAGTCAACCTTGAATGAATGCTCTATCTTCTCCCTGTGGAAGTTATTCAAGGTGCAGAAAGGCACTATCCTGCCATCCGGCTCCGCATAGTGAATATCGCACCTCTGTATCCTCTGCACATCGAAATTCATGGTATCCATGAAGTGCATTATGCCGAGCCCCACCACATTCATCATGAACTTGCCCAACGCATCATAGCTCTTCGAGATGAGTACATCCTGAAGCAGGTCCCTCACGGCCTTGTGCTTAACGTGCCTAAGCAACTTGAGTGTCTTAACCTTGCCGACCTGCGTCCAAAGNCCTCCCTTAACTGCGGTGTTATATATGTCCCATATATCCCTCTCAAAGGCATCCACATCCACCAGCTTAGTTATTGGCACGATATCCTTCTGGTCCTCATCATAGTAGATAAATGTAGAGGCGCCGCACACGGGATTATTGGTGAAGAGCGGCTTAGGTTTCCCAGTCAATACCTCCATCATCTTGCCAAGGGCCACCGGCCAATTAACTGGGCGCCAATCCCATCTACTTATCTTTCCACCGGTCTGCTTCTCGACCTCTATTATGACGTCCGGTATAGTTATCCTGAAGTTCCTTAACTCATCCTTGGTGTAATCGGTCTTGGCCCTGCCAGAGAATGAGACGGGTTGAACATTTATCCACCTAACGACGTCCCTATTCTTTATGGCGAAATCAAGTATCTCCCCAATGTCCTTCTCGTTATAATTCCTAGCCATTGTGACGACTAGGACGAGGGAGTGGTGGTTCAACTTCCTGGCATTCTCGATAACCTTATTCTTCAACGCGGCATAGGCCTTTGGATCATATAACCTATGCCTCCAGACCCCCTTATTATTTGGATTAATGGTATCGAACTGAAGATACAGCGTGGATACGCCTGCATCAAGTAACTTCTTATAGAAGTCAGGTTCATTCGCAACCCTTATCCCGTTCGTATTGACCTCAACATGATCAAAGCCCAACCTCTTAGCCATGCTAACTATCTCAGGCAAGTCATTTCTAATCGTCGGCTCTCCACCGCTTAATTGAAGCGCATTTGGGGCCCAGGGCTTCTCGTTTCTAAGGGTACGCATCATGTACTCTATTTGTTCTAGGGTAGGCTCATAGACATAGCCGGCCGCGAATGCATTGGCGAAGCAAACTGGGCATTTCATATTGCACCTATTAGTGACGTCTATTATCGCAAGCGCAGTGTTGGTCTTGTGAACAGGGCAGAGGCCGCAGCCGAATGGGCAGCCGCCTGCCTCCTCATAGTACTCCAAGGTAGTATTGGGGTTAGCCACGCCCTTCCCTATGTAGTCCGGATTATCCCACTGCAGGAAGTAGTAATACATCTCCGCATCTCCCCAGTACATGTCCGTGAATGTTCCGTGCTCGGGACAGGTCTTCTGGAGCCAAATCGAGCCTCCCTCCTCATATACTACCATTGGTAATTGCCTATTGCATACGGGGCAGACAGACGTGCTTGTCTTTATTACCCTCACGCCTTGTGGCAATTTGAATTGCTTCTTCCAGTTCTCCTGTATCTTCTCATTAAATAGGATTCTCTTGTAGCTCTCAGGCATCTTGAACCTGGATATATCCACCAACTGCGTGGTGGTCTCCACGGGCGCCTTAACCACGGTTGTTGTTTCCGTCATTAAACCCAAAGTAAACGATCGGCTTAAAAATTTTATACCCAACTAATACTCTCAGTAGTATGAGTTATGAGGAACTAAAGAGGCTCGCAAGGCTGATTGGATACTCATCCTACCAATTAAAGGCCTACTTAACCCTAGTGGAGAAGGGACCCCTCACAGCTAAGGATATTGCGAGGCTAGCAGGAATACCCACATCAAAGGTATATAGCGTGCTCTCGAGCTTGGCGAGGGACGGCATCATATACTCGGAACAGGGGCGGCCCCTCAGATTCATAGCTAAGCCTCCTCGTGAAGTGTTCTCCACAATCCTGGAGAAGCTTAATGGATACATAGAAGCGACGAGGCCCATAATAGATTCGCTTCAATTACTGTATGAGTCCAATAATCCCAGTAAAGTCATGGCTCAAAGCGATATATTCTTCATAGTGAAGGGGTTGGAGAGCACGAAGCAATTAATGCGTAAGGCTCTAAACGCCTCCTCGATAGATATAGCTATTCCATATGTTGACCTCCTAGATAATGAGGCAATCGCGGATATAGATGCGGTATCAAGGAATAGCGAAGTAAGGCTGCTCGTTACGGATAACTTAATCGAAGTGGCTAGGCGATTACCTCCGCGCGTGGTTGCTAGAACTAGGAGTGGAATGTTTGGTGCCGGCATAATAGGGGACGGCGTCGTATTGGCGGTTAAGTATGATAATACATACTTGACCCTGTACTCCATACAGGATTATTTATTGGACATAGCTAAGACCTACTTCAATTCTCTATGGAAAGATGCGGCGCCGATAGGGGATAGGTGAGGATTAATCCATTGGAATTGCCTTTGCTATGAATATCTTCGACCCATTACAGTCGCGGGTCTCCATTATTTCAATTATCTTCACCCTAGCTCCTTCAGGCAGTGTAGAGCTGCTGGGGCACTTCACGCTGGGGCAACCGCATGCAGAGGCATCATATGTAACTATCATTCCCTCCACGACATACCGCCGCTTCAGGGGGATAATTAATGGATCCTCTACCACGGCGACCGGCACCATATTGCCTCCAGTTAAGAGGCACTTGAATGGAGTCGGCAAATTAATCGACCTCACATCCACTATACGATATATGCGGCCGGGCCTTAACCTACCCATGCATATGTCGTATAATTTACATCTATGGCACTCATCAGGTATCCCGAATACGCGAAAGGACTCGCCCACTACCGCCTGCTCCTTGCTTGCGAGAGTTATCCTTATCTTATCATCATCCATATACGTATACTATACGTATACTTTAATTTATAAAACTACCTAATGAATCGACAGATTCCCCCATCTGCCGGGAATCATGTTGCCGCGAATATCGCAATTGATAGATATCTTTTTCTCAGCAGTTGTTCTCCCTGAAGCTAATTCTGCATCACTTTTATTAATTCTGAAATTATGCTATATTAATGGATGAAAAGGAGACCAGGGAAATCATTGATTTGCTGCGCACTATAAATAATAAGCTAGATGCTTCAGGAATAGGGCTACTTGCAGAGGCCGATGCATCTAATAGAATAGAGGAATTGCTCAAATTATTAATGGAGCCTAAAGTAATCGACGTAATATATAAGGTCACGCAATTAATAGATGCCTTAAGCAAGTTGAATCCATTAACTATAATGCTGCTATCAAACTTGATTGGTTGCATCTCATCATCACTAGATGCAAATGCGGTGGCTAATGCCCCAAAGGCCACGTTAACGGATCTACTTAATCAATTGAATGATGAGGACACGCAACGCGTGCTTGGCCTACTGCTAAATACGATTCGGCAATCCGCTGCATGCATAAACAATATTGCTCCACGGCAAACCCGCAATCAATAAATAATTCTTCTCCCCTGTACAACGCGATTTGCTGCTTCTTAACTAATTTTTGGATCCGACCCCCTCCCCGCCCTAAAGGGGCGAGGTTTGCCGTTATTTTTTTTATCAATCCCTAATAATAGAAGTCATAATGCCAAGATGGTAGTTATATGGGAAACAATGCTCAGTGCCGGTAATGGCTTTAGGAAAGCATAATAAGGGGTCCTCAATTGCTTCTCCATGAGCAAGATGAATCCCGTGCTATATAGGTTCGTTAGGTACTGCCTGAATAGGTCGTATGCATCCATGGACTTCAGCAAATTGGATACTGATAAGCGGTATGCCATTGATGTTTTTGTGGATTCAATAAAAAATAGTGAGGACTCATGGAGGAAAGTAGATGATTTGATCGCATTCATAAGGAATGACTTGCCTGCCCTATATAGGACTGCTTTAACCGCCGTGCCCAAGGATATTATGGCGAAGTTCGTGAGCATGATTTTCAATAATTGCTTTGAGTTGGATGAGGTTAATTCAAGCAAGGAATTAAGTAATGCAATGAAGGAAACGCTTGATTTATTGTTGAGGATGGAACCCTCAACGACGGAGCCTGAGNCATCATCCTATTGAGGACTAACTATATTTTATTCTATGATTATACATTTTGGATAAGTATAAAAAGGTATTGTATCTGAATTAGATTCAAATGAATATAAGGAGTTTACGTGCATCGCAGGATAATGGTAATGGATATGATTATTCAAGCGCGCCAGCCACTCAGCCGACTTACTACGATAGTAATTACTATAGCAATAATTATTATGATCCGTATGCCTCCACCATGTATAGCTATAGCCCGTATGCCGATAGGGCTCCCACTGGCATTCAGTACCTAGATACTTACATTCTACAGGGCGGATTAAAGAAGGGAGAGGTATATCTAGTCGCTGGAGAGGCCGGAATGGGCAAGACCATCTTTAGCCTCCAATTCCTCAAGACGGGAGCCGATATGGGAGAAACAGGCATATATATAACGGTTGATGAGCCGAGCGAGGATGTTAAGCGAGGCGTGCAGGACGCGCTTGGGTGGAATCTAGAGCCATATGAGCAACAAAACAAGTTAATAATACATGATTTCCGAACCCACTTCAGGCTTTATGCTAATGATGATAAGCTATCCATTGACCCCAAGAACATAGCTAAAATACTTGTGGAGACGGTTAGAAAGTATAATGCCCAGAGAGTAGTGATTGACCCAATAGCTCCACTGCTCATAACCAGCCACCAAGATGTTCTATGGATAAGGGAGTACATGCGCGAATTGGTGTTTAATTTGAAGAAGTTGAAGGATGTAACCACGCTAATAACATCGGAGATACCCACGGGCGAAACCACTAAGATAAGCAGATTCGGGGTAGAGGAGTACCTGGCCAGCGGAGTGATAGTAATGCATTTATATGAGGATGAGAGAACGCATGAGATATATAGGGTCATGTATATAAGGAAGATGAGGTGGATGAAGGTTCAACCAATCAAGCTGGCGTTCGATATATATGAGCCATATGGAATACTTATAAGGGGTAAATTATCCCAAGTATTGGCGGCCCAGTATCAGCCCCAGTACCAATACGAGCAGTCCTATTGATGCGGTGACCAAATGAAGGATTTAATGGACTCATTGAGTAGGCTAGTTGATAGAATACGGGGGACGAGCCACATAGATGAGGAAACTCTTCGGGAAGTAATGAAGGAATTGCAGCGGGCATTGCTTAAGGCTGATGTTGATGTGAAGCTCGTTTATGAATTCACTAGATCCATAGAGGAGGAGTTCAAGAAGGAGGAGCCCCCCTCTGGAGTGTCAAGCAAGGATTACTTGCTTTACTTGATTTATAATAAATTGACATCATTAATGGGCGGAGACGCCGAGCCCAGCATTACGATAACTAAGCGACCCTATGTTATTCTATTGGTTGGGACTGAGGGAAGCGGCAAGACAACGTCTGCAGGCAAGATGGGTTACTGGTTCTCTAGGAAGGGGTACAGGGTCGGATTAATAGAGACTGATACGATAAGGCCGGGCGCTCACGATCAATTAAGGCAATTAGCGGAGAAACTGAATTTACCTTTCCACGTGGATCCAGATTCTCGTGATGCAGTGAATACGGCTATTAAGGGGCTTGAGAAGATGAGGCAGGAGAAGGTTGACGTTATAATAATAGATACTGCGGGTAGGCACAGGAATGAAGAGGAATTAATGGGTGAAATCAAGAGGATATATGAATCCGTTAAGCCGGATGAGGTTATACTCGTGATAGATGCCACAATGGGCAAACAAGCCGTCGCTCAAGCAGAGGCCTTTAATAGGAATGTACCTATAAACTCCATTTTCCTAACTAAGATGGACAGCACATCCAGGGGAGGCGGAGCGCTCACTTCAGTCATTAGGACGGGCGCCAAGATAAAGTTCATCGGGAACGGCGAGTACTTGGAGGATGTTGAGTTATTCAATGCGAGGAAATTCGTCCAGCGCTTATTGGGCATGGGTAACCTGGATGAATTGCTGGAGCGAATGAAGTCGATAGAGGAGGAGAATCAAGTATTGACTGAGTTGAGCGAGGGCAAATTCAATTTACTTACTTTTATGAAGCAGCTGGAGTCCATGACTAAGCTAGGCCCCCTTAGTAAACTGCTTCAAATGCTGCCCATGACTATGTTGCCGGCTCCCATGAGGAGCCTAAACGACGATCAGTTGGAGGATGCACAAGTTAGAATGAGGCGTTGGCTCGCTATAATGCGGTCAATGACTAGAGAGGAATTAATGGATCCAAGTCTCCTAGATGCGTCACGGATCAGGAGAATAGCGATTGGCTCTGGAACGACGCCTCGCGACGTTAGGGAACTAATAAAGCAATATGAATTAATGAAGAAAATGGTAGGCGAGCTAAAGAGGAGCCAGCATCGCTTAGGTAAATTCATGAAGCAGTGACGATGCGTAACTTCATCCTGCTCACATCAATTAATAAAGTAATGAAGGAACCCGGCATACATTCACGATTCATACAGGGAGCGATCCTGGCCTCGCATGAGTCTCGTCTAGACGTGAATGTCTACCTTTTTCTCCTAGATATTGATAAGTACATTTTGATGCTGGGCGCCTCGGTTAGGGGAGTGCTGCCGGATGAGTCCAGCGTATCCTCAATGATGAAATCACTGCTCATGGGCAAGAAGCATAGGGGGGTAATTATTGGAGACGCGGAATTAAGTCACATATTGAGGGAAGTAGGAGGCCCCCTCCTAGTTATTCCCCTGATTCTAGAGTGTCGCTCCTCCATAAGGCTTGGAAACAACTTATCCCTAATAGTTAATTACTACTCAAGCGAACTGGATGAGTTGCTTTGCAGCCGCGGCCTCGGTCTTCCTCATCTTCCCCCTGATCAAGCATCCATAATAATTAATTATGCGGCCGATAATGAATTAATCATAAAATAAGCCATGGTTCCAGCATCAAGGCAAGTAGTAATTGGTTCCTCTTTTATGCAGAAGGTTTAAAAATCATGTAGATCCCCATCTTATCGAGTCGTTGAAGTCGATGCAGTATTTCCCATATGATTCCCTAAGGAAGCCTCAGGAGAAGCTGATTAATTCGATCCTATACTCATTAAGCGAGGGCCTCAGCGTTATAATGGAGGCGCCGACGGGTGTTGGAAAGACTGCGGCTGCCCTGGCTGCCGCATTATCGTATGCGGTGGATAGGGACCTCAAGGTAATTTACCTAGTCAGGACTAAGAATCAAGCGCAGGCCCCCATCAGGGAGATAGGTAAGCTCCTTGAGAGGAGGGGCATTTCCGTGCCATTCGTAATGATTAGGAATAGGGCCGACATGTGTTGCCTCACCTCATCTAGGAAATTGACATATAAGGATTTCCTAATGGAGTGCAATTACTTGAAGAACAATCATGAGTGCCCATATTATGAGAGGACAATGAAGGGGGTTCCGGAATCACTCATTAAGGGGAATCAATTCAATTCACCCGCCGGCTACGTGAAGATGTTCTGCGGCGCAGGCCTCTGTCCGTATGATTCCTCGAGGATGTTAATAGATAAGGCTCGACTAGTGATATTATCTTATTATTACCTCTTTGCATTAAGCAAGCCGGAGACAATANAGCTGGATCTAAGTAATTCGGTGCTGATAGTGGATGAGGTCCATAACCTTCCCTCATCAATAATAGATCTAAACACAGTTCAATTAACGGAGTACATGATTAGGTCCTCGATAAGCGAGGTTAAGCAATACGTAAGCGATAATGATGTGAGGGCCAAGGCATTATCCACGCTTAAAATGCTCCTAACCATGTTTAGGAAGCTTAGGGAGAAGGCAATAAATGAGGAGGACCCATCCCGTGAGATACACATAGATGCGTCCGATGTATTGCCGTACTTCGATGACATGGATACCTTGAAGGCTATTTACGCCGATATAATGCAGGGTAAGAGATCCAAGGGCCTTCAATTCTTCTCATCCCCCCTCTCGGAGGTGCTGGACTTCTATTCATTCATAATAACTAGGCTCCAGGGCCGTGGATTATTCTATAGACCCAGCGAGGGGGGCGACGCCATTCTGAGCAAATTACTTGATCCATCCATAGTCAGCGAGGACGTATTTAGGAGGGTTAATAAGTACATATTGATGAGCGGATCACTGCCTCCCGAGGAGTACATGCGATTAATGCTGGGGCTTCGTGATGATTATAGGTTGATCAAGGTTCCCCTGAAGGAGTACATAAACATCGATAATATACGGGTAACCGTGTATCCTGAAGTCACCACTAAGTACTCCATGAGGGATGAATCGATGTACGCCAGAATCGCCAACGCAATAGAATCATTATTTAAATTAACGCGTACGGGCTTGTTAGCGGTGTTTCCGTCTTATGATATGATGAAGAGGGTGAGGAAGTACATACATGTGCGCAACGTGATAGCTGAGCTCTCCAATACATCAATAGATTCCGTTATGGATAAGGTTAAGGCGGATCCCCATCAATTAATTCTGGGCGTGGCCGGCGGCAAGTTAATAGAGGGCATAGAGTTTAGGGTGGGCGATAAGAATATAATAGGAATAATAGCAATAGTTGGGGTACCTTACCCTGAACCCAGCGATTTTCTTAGATTATTGATGAATAATCTACACGCTAAGATAGGCGACAAGCAATTGGCTTGGCACATAACATATACGTGGAATGCATTGATAAAGGTGAAGCAAGCAATAGGCAGAGGAATTAGGTCGGAGAGGGACAGGGTTTACGTGGTTCTCATGGATGATAGATTCGCTCAAAACAAGGCATTATTTAATGAGTTAAGGAATTATGTGGATAACGTAAAGATAATGGAGAATTTAGAGGATTTATTGATCGACGCCAAGGCATTCAACGCCGAAACATAACCCTTAATGGGGAACAATGGATAGTATTAGTCAAGATTTAGGCGACTAAACCGACCCTCCGCCTTGAGGTGCATGACTTGTTCTTCAGCTTATCATGTCTATAGGAAGCCCGTAATGCTTCCCTGAAGTTAATTTTCCCATGTTACCAAAATGGGGGTTAAGGGGGCGAAAAGCCTCGCCCCATCAGGGCCGGGGATGGATAACCCCCTTATAGAAAAGTTTTTTTAAGCCTAAACACCTCTCTTCAGGATGCCCTCCCCCGGTCAATTCCTTGAATGAGGAGCGGAGGCCGATTCCCCCCGCAATACCGGGAGAGGACACCA
>LOBW01000017.1 GCA_001516585.1 Thermocladium sp. ECH_B | reverse complement strand
GGATATATGTTAGTGCGGGGACACGTTACGCGTTGCTCGCGCCCTATTCAGGGCTTCCCCACACAATTATTCCCTCGCATTCAGAGATTAAAAACCTTACCCCGCCCTAAAGGGCGAGGCTTGTCGCTCGTTTTGTCAGCTTTGGATCGCCAACTATGGCGGCTACCTCTGGTTGTATTTTCCTAATGAATGCCAGCAATTCATCGAGCCGCCCAGCCGCATCTGGAAACAATTTCTTGAATCCAGTAACTGCGCGCTCGGTTATGGTTGCGTAATTAGCGGCGGCGCCACTGAGTTGCTTTAGTGTTAACCACGTCCTCTATTAGTTTTATTAGGAACATTCCCTCCTTAGTATCCATGGATATATGCTATAATTTTAACATTTTAAGGCATTATTCTGTATTGATATAATGATAATTATTATCATGATATGTTTTGTTTATTAATTATTAATAATTTAATTAAATATTGGTACCGCACATAAATGAGGGGGCAAGCCTTTAATCGCCTAATTAATTGGCTTTTACCCGTGAATCCATACATAGAGCTAGCCAGGCCGGAACACGGCATAATAGCTGGAATAGCCTCGGTCTCCGCCTACATATTTAGCGGGGGCCACAATCCAATCGTATCGCTGTCGCTGTTTATTTCAGCATTCGCCGCCGAGGCGTTCCTATTCATAACAAATGACTTGCTTAACATAGCTGAGGACTCCATCAATAGGCCAAATGCGCCCCTAGTGAGTGGAAAAGCAAGAAGAAGAATCGCGGCGGCATCATCGCTGGCATTCTTAATTGCGTCGATAATTCCCATGCTGATCCTCATTATGCTGCGATTAATTAGTGGGTTACCGCTGATTGTATTGTCTATTGCGTTATTGCTGGGTTTTTACTATAATTGGAGGGGGAAGAGGATTCTGGTGATTAATAACTTGATAATAGCCATAGTGACTCCATTAACCTATATATATGGCTTGACTTGCGCTAATCCGTCCCCCAACGACACCAACATAATGCTGCTGCTCTTCATGACATCCATGGTGGCCACCATGGGGCGGGAAATAATTAAGGGAGCCATTGATGCCGTAGGCGACTCTAGGGTAGGCATAAAAACAGTGGCCACTGAACTGGGGATGCGGGCCGCGAATGAAGCTGGGTTATTGATGACCGTGGCCGCAGTCGTGATATCGATTCCCCTAATGCTTGCATCATTGGACGCATCGGCATACATATTCGTTGTCTCCATAATTATCACGGATATCATAATGATTTACTGCATGATTCTCTTGATTAAGGGCAACCTAGAGGGCTATAGGAGAAACACGCTGCTTGGAATGAGCATAACTCTGCTCGGCCTACTTATCAGTGCATTGATAAAGTGAGCATTGATCCCTACTAAGGTCCGTCGCACTCCTTAATGACGTCACGTATAATGGATAAACCAATCCTCGCGATCTCCCTATTAATGGATCCTAGTCCAATCCTAATTCCTTGCCTTAAGCCGAAGTATTCTCCGGGCACCACCATGACGCCGCGACTAAGGAGTTTATTAGCTAGTTCCATCCCGCTCAGCCCACAACTTGGCTTAGCGAATGCTATCGGCATATCCGGCACATAACTCAGCTCCACCGATTTCAATTCCTTTATAGAACCCATTAATTCCTCCCTATTGCCCCTAATAATGCTCAGATTCCTGTTCCTAACCCACTCCCTATTACTAACCAATATCGCGGCATACTTGGCCTCCAAGTCAAGGGGACCAGGACTAATTAGGTCACTTATGCCGCTCATTTCCCTTAAAATAGCGGGATCCCCAATCACCCACCCAACCTTTACTCCATTCATCGTGTAGAACTTTGAGGTGCTAAGGGTGAATATCATGTTGCGGAACCAGAGACGCGGCGATTTATTCACGAAGTCCAGGAATATTGAGTCCAGCACAGCATATGATCCACGCCTCTCAAGTGCCTCCTCCAACTCAAATAACGCCTTTTCCCCAATGAAGCTGCCCGTTGGATTATTTGGATTCGACAAGAAGAGGAGGCCATGAGGAGGAACTTGAAATGCATCGCTGATCTCCACGGTTTTAATGCCGAGGAAGCCCGGCAAGACTCGAATCGGTTCATACTCGGGCACCTGAATCGCCACTGAATCAATTTTTCCGCGCATTGCCGCTAAGGCGAGGAAATTACCTTCCTGAGTGCCGTGAACCAACATGACTCCATTATCCTCAGCACCATACGCATTACGTATTATATCAATTACATCCCCGGGCCTCCCCATTTCCTCAATGCTGCTTGGTTCCAGGAGAATCATGCCGCTGCTAGATAAGTTATATGGAGCAGAGTGGGTTCTTAACCACTTGAAGTGCTGAATCTCCATGGGTGCTTCGGGGGCGGTTTATTTTAATGTTTTTGGATTCTCCATGCACAATATTTATAAGTAGGATAATTATCCTATACTTCCATGAATGAAGCCGATAAATACGATTATGATGCCATCTATAAGGCAGCGGAGGGACTCCTCTGCATGAGGCGATTCAAAGAAGCCCTCTCACTATACGAGCTAGTGGTGAAGGCTTGGCCTAACCACGCCGGTGCATGGCATGGATTAGCCATTTGCCTGGAGAGAACAGGCAAAGAAAGCGAAAGCAAGGCGGCCTACGAAAGGGCACTACTCCTCCACTTAAAGGATGGAANCGCCAGGGCACTGCTCTGGGGCGGCTGGGCNGCCATGAAGCTGGGTCGCTTTGATGAAGCTTACCGATTAATTAAGCAATCCATAGAACTGGATCCAGCCTATCCATATGCTTGGCACAGCATTGCCGTGGCTGCACGCAAGATCGGTAAAATAAGCGAAGCTGAGCAAGCCATGGATAAGTATAGGGAAATGGTTAGGGAAAAACCATATGATAAGAGGGAATGCGAGGGAGCAAGAATGATTAGGGAAGCCCTGGAATCAACCGATGAGGAAACGATGCGGGCAATAATGATTGCTGCGAAAGACGCGAGTTGCTAGCCGCTCAATGAATTAACAACATCTATTATTGTTGGCCTACGCATTGGGTCTGGATCCAGGCACCTCATTATGAGAATCTCCATGTTGGGGGGCACGCCGAGATCCCTTAAATTAATGATTGGCGGAGACGCATTGCTTAACCTATATGCCTGCGGATTAATCCCGGTCAGCATCTCATACATTATGAGCCCCAATGAATAAATATCAGACCTATCAGTTGCTTGCCTACCCCTTAAAACCTCCGGCGCCGCATATGTAGCGGAGAATTGAGACACCAATAAGTAACCCCCCGTGGCTATCTTGGATGCACCGAGATCCCCTATCTTGACAACGCCATGATCCTCGCCGAACAATATGTTCTCCGGCTTCAAATCCAGGTGTAGGCGACCCATCGAGTGAAGCTCCTGCAGCGCCAACGCTATCTCCCTGGCAATGTAAATCGCCTCCTCCACACTCAGTCGGCCGCGCTCCCTCAAGTAATGCCTAAGGGATCCGCCCTTCATGTACTCCATAACTATATAAGGAGGATCCCTTAAGTACTGCTCTAGATCCTTATAAGGCAACTCCTCATCGGGAGGTATGTGAACCTCGTATACCTTGACTATCCTAGGCGAATCAATTAGTAGGTAATTACTCATTTCCCTCTTGAATGATTGAATTATATTGGGATTAGATGCGAGGGGATTACCCCTTGAATCCTTCTCCTTAAGTACCTTTATGGCATACACGGACCCCCTTTCATCCAATCCCCGCAAGACATAGCTAAACCCACCCGCAGCCACTATACCATCTATATAATACCTACCGTTTAACCATGCATGAAGCCAGGAGCGGGGCGGCTCAAGCCCCTTATTATAGGTTGTCTTCCGAAAGCCTAGGGCAACCATTAACTGAGTTAAAGCGACGTACTGCGCAATGCCCAGCGGGATTGAGGCAGCGAAGACCAGGAGCGGGGCCCCTATCTTAAGCAGTGACTGCCTGGATCCAATCATCGCCAATGCAGCTGGTATTGCTGCATCTATCACAACAGCGGGGGTTATCAGGTGCATGAAGGCGGCAAGCAGGGCAATGATCTCTATCGCGAGCGAGGCGGCAAGCAAGTAATTATTGCTGACCGTCTCATGCTTACCCCGGCGCCATGCATTTAAGGCAGCGGCGTATATTGCTATGGCCATTGCCACTATGAAAATAATATATGGCAACCCAGTTATTAATCGCGTAAATATCACCGCAGCGACTGTTAATAATGTGGCCAACAGCATCTTAATCGCCCTATTAAAGATGAGAAGCTCAACCAGTAAAATGATTACTCCACCCGTCACAACTGCCAACTTGTAGTCGCTTGCCATTATTATGTTAATCATGAGAAAGCTAATCGATATCCCAACCAGTAGGCTATCCATGCTTGACCCAGTAACCATAATAGCCACTAGGGCTATTGATGCTGCCGCCACGGCTAAGTCAAGAAGCGGTGCCCCACTAACTAATCCAACTCCAATCCCCAGTACCAGCGATGATGCGGTGGAGACTATTTTATCCTCTAGATTCACGGATTCGATGTAATTAATGGTTTTATAAAAATAGAGGTTCAACGCGCCTCGCCCTTACATGCATGTCCATCTATTGCTGGCGAATACGGCTTAGGGGCGTAAGATTTATATATATATTACTTGATCAATTATCTATGGCTGTTTCAGCTAAGCTGGATGCAGTGCTTGACGGGTTGCTGCGGGATCTTGGAGGGGATGGGGTTGGAGCCATCCTAGTGAGGAGGGATGGACTCCCCGTGGCACAAAGATTCCCGCCAAACATAGATACAAAGACCGTGGCAGCATTAAGCATGCTGGCCGCCGGCGCATTAAGGAGGCTAGGCGCCGATAGCAAGTTAGGGGATCTAGAGTACGCCTTAATACACTACACGGGGTACATGGCTTACCTGGATTACGTAACGCCGGACATTGCTCTAGTTGCCGTAGTGAATAGGAACGCCAACCTAGGTCTGCTACTGCTGTTGGCTGATCAATACATAAATCAAATAAAGCAAGCCATGAGCATTCAATAAAACCACCACAACATTACAAATATTATTCAGTTCATAATTATCCTGACCCAAATCCACTAAAGATGATGGACCTCGCTCTTTAGGATGGGGGGTCAGCTTAACAAATAGGGAAGAATTATTCTGAATTAGTGGGGATGCCCCCATTCCTAATGGTGGGGATAATTCACGTGTGTTTTACCAAACGACGTATGATATGTTTAGGGAGTCGCTTGCTGCCCGGATTTCGTTATCCTCATCATCTGTGATGCTCCATCCAGCAGCGCCCGCATTGCTTAGGGCTTGTTCCGGATTCTTGGCGCCCGGTATAGGTATTACGCCCCGCCGAATCAACCAATTCAGGGCGACTTGGCCCGGCGTTTTTCCATGTTTCTCCCCTATCTCCCTTAATACATTGACTAGCTTCATCACTTGCCGAGCATTCTCTGGAGCATAAAGTGGATCATTTGACCTAACATCCGTGAATTTAGGCAAGTTCTCCGGAGTATACTTGCCGGTTAATAATCCCTTGGCGAGGGGACTCCAAGCAATCACCTGTATACCATTCTGCGATGCATATGGAAGTAGTTCCTTCTCCGCATCCCTCTCAACCAAGTTATATCTGTTCTGGGTGGTAACTATGTCGGTGATGGATAAGCAGTGCCTCGCCTCGTCTAGGAGCTTGACCGGGAAATTGCTTACACCGATGTGCCTAATTAAGCCCTCCTTAACTAATTTCTCAAGAGTCTTCATGTACTCGCAGGTGGGGACATTATGCCAGCAGGGGGGCCAATGCACCTGCAGAATATCTATTGCATCAACGCCAAGCCTCTCCCTGCTTCTCTGAACCGCCCTAACCACATCGCTGGCCCTCAGAAAGTCGCCGGGCACCTTGGTTGCTATTATGACGCGCTCGCGAGCGCCTAATTCACGTATGGCTTTCCCAACATGCGTCTCGCTTGTTCCTCTGCCGTACACGGCGGCGGTATCTACTAGATTTATGCCTGCCTCTAATGCTGCCGATATGGTTTTCCTGGCGGCCTCATAATCAAGAACTCCCCAAGCATCGCTGAATTGCCAAGCCCCAAGACCTACCTTTGATACCTTTATCCCAGTCCTACCTAAATCCCTATACTCCATACTCCCCGCAATTCCCCAAATAATATAAATGTGGCGTTGCAGAGCAGGAATTACCCTTCACACTAGAGTTAAAAATTACCCTTCTTCCCAACCTTTAAGGGAGGAGACTTATCGCTCTCTTTTATTAAGCTTAATCCAGCGATTAATTTGTGGCAAGCATAATGCCTTCCAGCTTCTTCATTACGTCCTCAATATAGTGATCGACCTCGTATGGCTCCACGCCGGCTCGCCTCGCATTCTCCTTAACTATCTCCATCACCACATCATACTTCTTATACTTATCATTTAATTCCTTCCACCGTATACCCTTAAGCGCATTAGCAAGCCTCGCGTTATAGGGCAAAACACCCTTCAGCATTAGAACCGCTATAATGGGGTACCCCATGTAGCCCTTATAAGTGGTCCCATTATCCGTGCTATCGGCAATCCCCCTCTCCAGATCCACGTAAACCTTATACTTACGCACGCCATCACTTGATGTAGCGATGTAGTTATGATCATCCAATTGCTTTATCCTGCCATCAGCAATTGAACCAAGGGCCTCCAGCACCTTTATCCTCGGCGGCAACCTAAGCCTCATCAACAACAACGAAACAAGCCCCAATTAATACTTTATTCCTCCTCCCCTCGCTCGACCATAGGGAGACCCCACCAATGAGGAGACCCCTCATTTCCGCTATATTACCAGGGAAGCACTTAAAGCCTCGCGCTATAGGGCGGGAAGGAAGACCAGAAGGCTTTACGAAAATCTTTAAAACACGGCATTCAACAACCGCGAGGAAGCGGGGGTACCCGAGCATGGTCAAAGGGGGCGGGTTCAGGTCCCGTTGGCGTAGGCCTGCGTGGGTTCAAATCCCACCCCCCGCACCACAAAGGATATGTTAGTTTCGGTGGCGTGGTATACTACCGTGTTAGTGATGTTGAGAAATTAGTTAAGCCCCCTCAATACGTTGACCTAAACCCCACCGAATACTTTATACTCAAAATCGTAGCCAGTGGCGTATCACGGCCAGGGATATTCATGAGACCTATATATTCATGAGACCTATAAGCAGAGTTACGGCTCAATAAGCAGGCAAATGGTTAACGCAGCCCTGGCTAGGCTTAGTCAGCGTGGGCTCATTGAAATGGAGGGGTTGGGAAACACATACATCTATAGGTTAGCCGACAGAGGGCGCATGCTCGTTGGGTGATGGCATGGTTAAGGTAATTAACCTAAAGGATGGGAAGTTAATTAAGAATGGTCACATATGGGTTTACACGGGTGATGGGTGAACGTTCTCAGGGAAAACAGTACATGAGGCACTAGCCAAAGCATATGAGGTTGACGCAAATGATGTTGAGGTCAAAATCCTCAAGTTCAGGGATGGAACAATCAAGGCGCTTATACGCATTGAGGGTTGGTGCGAACTGTACGACGTTGAGTATGAGGAAACCAGGTGGGGAAGGGGGTGGTTAACGTGGCTAAGCTCTGCATTGAAATTCCTGACTCGCTCTTAAAGTGGCTTAAGGAAATCTCAAAGGAAATGGACACTGAGCCTGAGCTCCTTATTCCTCAGTACCTCTGATTACTCAACTGCATCGGCAGGGCCTCAGTTAGGGGTTCAGTGTGGGAGAACATGTGAAAAGCGGTGAACTAACTAAGTTTAGTCACTACTGCACAGTGCACCTGTCTACACCTGTATACATGCAACAGGTGGTTAGAAACTTTTGAACACAAATAAACACAAAAACATAAAAACCCAGAAACCCATACCCACACACCCACACGCGTGGGGGTCAGTTCCTAAGCCGTTCCTCACCCCCGTCAGGCTAGGGCGTAGGGCCCTAGCCTCTCCTCATCACCAAACTCCTCCGCAACTTCGTGTTTAAAAACTTGGTGCTGGGTAAAACTAAGGTAATACCTGCTATAAAAATAAGGTAAGATTGGAATCGAATGGATGGTGCCATCCATACAATTCCCGGCCGTATACGTCAGGTTGTGCATGGCCTGTCTTAGGGCTACTTAACTGTGTTGCGAGTGGGAGGTGGTTAGCCTCCTGTGTATGTTGTTGTTACTGTGAGGGAGTATGTTGCATCACCGTTTGATACTGGCAAACCTCGCCATTCATGGCGGGATTGCGCCACTGCGTGGGGGATTCGGCAATGGGTTTACTAACCCCAGCTTTACTAGGCTATTCAGTAGCCCCGGTGAAAGCGGGGTAACCTCCAAGACCCCAAGAAAACCCCACCCCTTTAGGGTGGGGTGGGGGTTAGTTAGAACTAAACCGTTGATGCAACCCTCCCATGCCCCACGCCTAATGCAGTCTCCTTGAATAGCACGTGGACTATCCTCGACGGCATGGACTTAATGGTTGAGGGCCACCTATGACTCCTAACATGCACAACACCCATTATCTTAATCACGCAATCACCAACACTCCTGTTAACGCCCTCTAAACACACGACTCGACAATTAAGCCTAACCAACCCAAGATTAAACATGGTAGAAGAATAGCCTAGCGACGGCACGCCTAAACTCATCCTTACCTAAGTCACAACACGCCCCGTAAGCCTCAAGGAACAACCTCGTGAGCAACTTACTACCGGTAGAGCTCATAGCCCCATAGAGTGCGTGTGCCTTGGCTAGCTTCTCATTGCCATTGACTAATGCATAAAGCATGTAGGTTAAATGTGCCGATGAGCAGCGTAGTTGTTCGTCTTTGGAACAATAATCAAAACTAGCTACCGATTGTAGGGATTTACCACTAAGCTCATGCATCAATCCCCTAAGTTCATAATTCAATGACTCAGCGTCAAGACTAAGCTTCTTAAGTAAATCCAACACCTCCCCTTTTGAAATCCACCTCTGAAAAACATTGATTATCCCTTGTCTTAAATTACCTTCTGCTCGCTGATCCAATTCCTCGCTATAAGCTCTTGAAACGTTATCTATGCAAAGATCATGCATTATGGGATCATCAATCAACTCATCACATAACCTTTTCTCATCTCCAGGCTTTATCGTACCATAAATAGCCCTCAACACAGGCAGAGAATTAATATCTATATCTCTGAGCACAAGATACATCATTAACTCCCAAGGTTTAACGACAAGCTTACCCTTAAGCTCACTGCTTAACTCAACCCTTGGGCTGAGTAGGGCGTTGAGTGTTAGCCTGGTCAGGATCGGAGCTAGCGAATGGTGGTTCAGCACTTGCCACTGTTCCTTAAGCAACTCCTCAATCCTCCTAATCTCCTCATCACCACCCTTTAGGGCTAGGGACACGAGGTACCCACCAAGTATATCACTCAATATATTCTCCAATATATCCTTCAATATATCCTTCGATAGAGTATCGTAGTACGGAGACACCTCAGCGGGCATAAGACGCTCCGCATTGACTGCCTCCTCGTACAATTGCTTAAACCCATTAACCAACTTAACCAAGTCATCGCCAGCCAACGAGCCCTTAATCGCCTCAACACGCAATGCCCAATTACTACTATCTAGGTAGTTTTTGTAGACACCAATCACCCTACCCCACTCAGCTGCCCCGTTAAATAGTTCCTCCGCCTCCTTAAGCTCATCATTATCAAGCTTGTCTTGCGCCAATATGTACACAAAAATTGATGCGTCCTCAAGGATTTCTCTAGCTACCTTCTCATCAGCCTCTGCGAGCCAGGACTTGACAAAACCCATGAAGCCCTCATCCCTTATTAGTTCCTGAGCCCTTAACCTGCTTAGTTCCCCAACAACCTCTTTAGCCTTATCAGCCACGTCGATGCCTAGCACGTTCTCCATAAGCGCTCTTACACACTTATTATCTAACGCTGGTGGTAACGCATGCGCCCAAGCAATGATGCCTAGGCTGTGGTTCAACCTATCTATCTCATCCAGCAAACCAGCAACCCTACTAACAATATGCTCAAGCTTCGTACGGAAAGACGCATCCATACGCTCAAACATATAATCATCACCACAATGTTTTATGCATTTATAGAGTGAGTTAATTGAGGCGCCTATCGCATCGACGAGGGTCCAAGCATGTCCCTTTACTCCATCCCTGTACTTGTTTAATATGTAATCAAACTCATTAAGTATGTACATAACCGTGTCCAAGTCAGGACACATGAAACCCAGTATATCCGGTGTGGAGACTTTACCCAGTGCGGAGGCTAGTACTTCAAGGTACCTCTGAGGTGCCTTATCACGCAACGGCACCAAGGCACCTAGTACTGGCTTAATGAGGCTTAATGATGTAAATGATATAACGTGTTGCATGGTGGATGACACTATGTGCAATGTGGCATCCGCATCGCTAGGCTCGATGGGCCTACCCAACCCAGCGGTGTTGGCGATTATTAAGGCTAGCCCAAGACTATAAAGCACCTCATCATTATAAAGATCGCTCCTATTCTTGATGATGTTAAGGACTCTCCTTACCTCGGCAATGGCCTCATTGTACTTATCGACGAATGCCTCGGTCAAGGCATATGCATAATCCTTAGTTAGGTTCATTATTAATGGTGGGATTTTGTTACCAACGAGCAGGTAGACATCAACACCGCATTCCTTCAAGGCATCACCGAGGAACTCAACGACACTCGCAGAATACTTGCTTAGGTTCATTATTAATGATGGGATCTCGTCAACATCAACACCTAATCTGCTTAAGGCATAGCCGAGGAACTCAATGTCACTCTTACTCAATTTCCTCAAATTCTCAGGTAGGAACACAGACAAGTTCTTGAGCNTAGGCACTATAGAATCTCCATCCAGGGCGAACCCAATGATTAATGCGGTTCTTTTCCAGCAGTTTGTGTATGGTTTTAAGGCGTGTTTGAGTCTCTCGCCAGTAAGGGTCAATAAGTTGGTCACAACTTTTTCGGGCTTTACCTCACGGCTCAATACTCCATTTTCATAATCCCAATCCAATGCATTGATGAAGTTCTCAAATCCATGGTTGATGTACTGCTTCCTCGCCTCCTCACCCCGTAACCCAACCAAGTCCTTAAGGGTTTCCTCAATCAAGTCCTCGTGTAATGTAGAGATCCACTTGGCGATTGGCTCTAGATCGCCCTCCCTCAAGCCTTCTAACTTTGACCCAGCCAGGCGATTTATATTCACGAGTCCCCAAACACCGCCTTCATTCACAGCCTTCGTTATGTACGTGACTCCCTCTGGTATTGGCCCGAAGGCTGCGTGGAGGATTAGTGGTACAGAAACCTTCCTAGCCAAGTCCTCATTTCCCCTGAGCACAGTGCTCCATATGTAATTTGCGAAGAATAACTTAGGTTCACCAGTGCTCTCCCTCAAAGCCTCATTAACATCCTTAACTTGGCACTTATTTTCACGAAGCCAAACACCAACATACTTAGCTATTAAAGTGTAGGAATCAAAATCCATAATCCTCTCGACTAAATGCTCACTTACGTCACCGCACCCGGAGTACCTCTTAACAATCTCACTGAGGAATCCCTTATCCTTAAGGTCTACGTTGATTACGTAATTTCTAACCTCATCTAAAACACTTTTCAGCGTCGCATCCTTCGAGACTTCATCATAAAGCTCCTTTGGGAGGACTATTATCACCCACGCATTCTCAACCTCCATTAGCTCCTTCAGCGTTTTCTTGATGCTTTCGATGTCATGCTTCGCCATTTGCATGGTCTCGGGCTTGTAATAGGCCTTGATTGGTGATGGGTCGTAAATTATTATGAACCTCCTACTAGTGGTCTTAATTAGGTTGTTTAGCTCTAATGCATCTCCAGGGTTTAACGAGTCAACATGTATCACGGCATCCATCGACTTATCAAGGGCTACTTTACCTAAACCACCGAGGAGTGAACGCCAAGCCACGTACGTGGCTAACGTCGACTTGCCAATCCCCCTAGGCCCAGTAAGCACAACCCTACCACCCCTAGTTAACCTGCTTAGAACGTCCTCGGCAACCTCATGGAACTTACCAGTATCAACAAGGTCAATCTCTGGCTCATTTTCGGCGGTGCCCAGCTGAGTCTTAATTTTCGGGACCCCACCCTCAACTATGAAATTGCCGTAGAGTAAGCCGTTCTCGACATCATTAAGGAAGAAGATACCTATGCCGATCTTTGAACCCCCAATCTTATCCTCAATCTTACGTAGTTCCTCTCTAATGTTCCTCTTGATTTTCTCTAACTCCTCCTCAATACTCTTTAGCGCCTCCTTAATCATTTCCCTAACCTCATCCTCAGTCACGGATTTGCCTGCGGCAGTCTTCACGAAGCGCCTGAAGGTGTCAACGTCCCAACCCCACTTTTTGGCAATCTCCTCAACAACACCCCTAAGCCTCTCATCATCGATATATTGGCTTGCCTCCTTGGCTGTGTTGACTATGTTTCTGAGGCACTCGATGGTTTCATTCTTAGCAATGCCCAACCTCTCCTGCAACCGCCTAAGCAATTTACTAACCAATTCAGCAATACCAGTACCCACTAAACTGCCAATGGGACCGACACCAAAAAGGCCCCGCAAGAAGGCGCCAACAGCCTTATCAACCCAGTCACTAGCAACACCCTTCAAATCAAGCAACCCACCCAAGCAAAGACCATCGGGACTAAGTTTTTGAATAGCCTTCTTAGCCTCCTCTAAATCCACGGTGGAATCCCGTTGACCAAGCACTCAACCACTAATACTCCCTGAGTACTTTAAAAGTATAGCGGGCTAATGCACTTATCATAACCCACACCTCCAGCAACCCCAATACAACACACTAACCACAAGCAATCAACCTGCCTAGTTGTGTTTCCTCATAAACCAGTGCTTTGCCGACTGGTTTACTGTTAATGATGCCCTTACCCCTTAGTTTAGCCAATGTCCTCTCAACAGCCTGCAGGGATATTGCTTCACCATACTTTGAGGCATAGCCCTTAACAATCTCCTTGGCTAGGCTGTAACCGTTGTAAATCAACTTAAAGACCCTAAACTCAACTGGACTCAAGTCAATGAGCCTAGGTGCAATAGGCCAGTTAACTGGCTTACCCTTATCGCCAGGCATGGTGAAGACTCTGTTAACGCTAACATTAACAAAACCACCAACAGTAGCCAACACCATAGCTAGGAAGCCCAGTATCGTTGCAATCCACCTGTCGCCGGCGATGCCGATGGTTACGTTGCAGGGTGAATTAGTCTCAACCAAACCCCTAAGTGATGCAACAGCGTCGACTAGGCTTAATCCTTGGTTAAGCACAATGGGCTTAACCTCGATGTTCAAGTCTTGGTAGACTTGCCTGGCGAATTCAACTAGTGCCTTGAGGGCATCACCACTAGCGCCGATTAGGATGATGAAGCCCCATCATTGACATCAGNGTTAATCAACGCCAACCTAGCTGGCGCAATATTAATGCCCACACTGATGATTATGCACTTCTTATCCATTGATGTGTAGGCTTCGCCGTGGTAAAATACATAACCCTGCGAAACCCACCCCACCGCCTAATACTCAACGCACCTAATTAAGCCATTCCTTTCAGCATCGTAGTAGTGCATGAGTGCTTCGCTCGCATATAACCTTGCAAGTTACATAGAGGGTGAGGTTCTACGTGAACTACAGAGACATCATTGAGAGTATAGGCTTATGCTTGGGATTGGGGATGATGTTAAGGTTAAGGTAAGGAGGTATAGGACGAAGGCAGCATCAAGTAACATTAAGACAAGAACAATATACATAAATGAGGACCTCATAAAACCTGAACGTCCAAGTCTTAATTGGTGTTAAGTCCCCTGAGCCGCAGTAGGGGCACCTAGGCATTAATGCATAGTACTGTTGCTGTTAATTTAGGTGTTTCGGTTACAATGAGCCTCTAATCCCTTAGTGTCGATAACTCCCTTACCTCATCACTGTATTTCGCTAAGGTGTCTTTAACTTCCTTAACCCTCTTGGCGGTCCATATTCTAACGTCGCAGAACATACCCTGTTGGTTGTTTCAGGAGGAAGCAACACCTACGTTAATGAGGTAGCCAAGGTCTTGAACCCAACGAGCGAGGCGTCAAGTGACCAACGATAGCACTACCACCACACATGGCTGGCTTAACAACGAAGGCGTTGGTGATCACGGGGCCAATAAGGAGGCAGATAGTGATAGAGCCGGAGCCGGCAATCAAGAAGTTGGGTTAGGTCAGCAATTTTTATATTGGGTTCTCGATTTAAGTCATCATGAATAATACGTTTTTAGCGGAGATATGCAGAAGGCTCAATAGGGCTAAGGTTTTGTTAGAGATAGTACTTGTTTCTGCGAGTCTTGGCCTTATTCTGTCAATATTGACAGACTTCCTTCCATACGAAATTACCGGGTTCGCAGCCGGCGCAGTCATCTTACTCACATCAACATCTATTTTATGGTACTTGGCTGGTAGAGATTTAATATCCACATTCCACGATTTAATGAAAACACCCTGGAGGAATTCCTTAGCGGTAATATTGATCCTAAGACGTTGATTGACCTACGCCAATCCCAAATCCTAGACTCGACACTTAAGGATTTATTCGCCACGTTCAAGAAATATTTTGACACTTATGCTTCCATTTTTTATACTCTAGAATTTGTTGGCTTTCTGAACGTGATTTTCTACGTATTATTGGAGTTCNCGCCAAAAGTAATAAAGAACATGAACTTTTCAATACCGTTACAGCCGTTCGTGGGCTTCTTAACCATAGCCGTGCCAGTCACCGTATCAATAGCCCTAGGGTTAACCGAGTGGCGAGGTGATTCGTTATTGAACAANCCTAACTGAATACTCGATTTATTAGATAACCTTAAAAGTAGAAAATTACTATTATTTGGCGATCTTGTATTTCTCTTTCTCTTTTTGATGATTTCGTTCTTCTTCATGCCCATAAAACTAACTCCAACACTAACTCCGCAACTTAGGGTTGTACTTACACTCGGAGCTTCGGCAATTATCGGCATCGACCTTGGCTTTTTAGCAGGCATTGTGCACCACCTGATGCTGGGGGCATCGTATAGGGACCTCGTATATCTAAATTGCCTATACAGACAAGTGATAGATAAGGTTGCTCAGCAAGCACAAGACATAGTCAAACAAGGTGCGCAACACCCCGCTAGTCAGGGTCGAGGTACGTAGGTGTAGCGGTTAAGCTGGAGGGATGCGGGGTTGAGCATGGCGGCGACCTGAGCTTGTCATTGTCCAGTGGCTGTAACGAACCCAATGGTAGGCAAGACACTCCGTCTCCACGCCCACACTTAACTGCTAAGAGTAATGACAATGGTTTAAATTAATGATGATGCTCTCGATTAAGTATGCTAACTAGTGGAAGAGGGGGTTGGCTTAGGAGGGCCAGGAAGGCATTTTTCCTGGCCTCATTGATTAAGGTATCTACGCCGTAGATGGGGCTTGTTTCTGGCTGCTTTGCTTGAGGTACTCGGCTAAGTACCTGGATGTGGATAACGCTATATCCCTACTGAGTCTCGCCTCGGGTAGGGATCCGCGGGTACCGGCGTGCTCCCCAAAGCTACTTATTAGATCATACGCACTTGAGAGATATCTGTGGAGACGTTCCTTCCTCCCCTCCTCAATTACATCTGTCTTATCCGCAATCTTCCTCAGGCCCTCAACAACCTTCCTAAAGAACTTTATAGAGCCCTCATAGTCGCCACTATAATACCTCACAAGGCCCTCCCATAGATCCGCAGATATGTCCTGCAACCCCACAGTATTTAAAAGATCCACTACCTCATACATACCACCTAACTCCCTCAACACACGTGCGTAACCCATCACCAGGTTCGATACTTTCTGCGGGATAGTAGGCGGCATCGAGTACCTAAACTCATCAGGGTACACCACCACCCCATACTGCTTTGACTCGCTCTTAGCGGTAAGCGATATCAGGAGGACTTCGAGGAAGTAGCCTATGGGGATGCTATAATCGAGGTGTATCTTCGTGAGGTATAATACATAAGTATCGGATTTCAATTCAATGTCTGGGGCTTCAACATTTTCATTGATCTCTTTCACTACATCGCCCTCCTCATTAAACACCCTTCTTACGTGTACCCTCGCATACACTCTGGTGGTGATTAATGGATTAAAGACGGAGCTGTAATGTCTGGTAAGCTCCGTAGGCAGTTTTACCCCTATATTAGTTCCAAATCTCTCTAACTTTTCAACAAATAGTAACACCATAAGGCTCATCCCCATTATACACTTAAAACTCTATCCCTTAGCGCCATGGCTAATGGCGTAAGCTAGGGGCACAGGCACTGCCTCGCCAAGGATCCTATAGGCAACATCGAAAGAGATGACAATCCTCTAGTCGTCTGGGTGATGTGTATTAGGTTACATTATCAATGCTCTGGTTGTTACCATGGCAATTACTAACGAGAGGGGCTTCACAAATTCATTGAGGAGGTCGAAGTCATGCCTTAACCTCTCATTAATCCCTAGTGATTAATACGTTAAACGCCATAACTAATGATGCTAGTGTAATCTTGGGTATGGCTAATGTTCTTCTGGGTTCTTTTGTGTCTGTGTTCTTCACCAATTCCTCGACCTCCATATCGATACCGTTCATAACTAGTTGTTGGGTGATTAATACCTGCAGACAGCATTATCGATGTAATAGAAAGTTGATGGCGCTCGCTAAGGAGACTAGGAATACATTATTCCTTCTATTCACGATCATGGTGCTTTTCCTCTTGGCTTTACTGATCACTTTACCGACTAAACGAACCATTAATTAGACCGCAATAATGGTTATCGCATACATAGTAGCACGCCAAAATCAACGTATACCCTAACAGTTAAGTCCACACATAATATGACGCTAAATTTAATAGAATAATATAGCAGGGATATGGTATGGGAGGTGCTACGGATATTGACTTCATCAGAAGAAACTACAATGTCGATTACAGCAATAGGGTAGTGAATTTCCTCAGTAGGTTAGGTATGGATGGTTATATCCTTGTTAGTGAATATATACCGAAAAGCTGTGTAATGGCATGTTCCATTGGATTTTCTATTGGAAAATCTGCTCTTGGCATGATCTTTGTTGATAAAAGTGTCTTGGAGAAGTTGCCGAGGGAGTGCCAAGACTTCATCTTAGCACACGAGTTAATACACATTATTAAGAATCACTCCATAATGAAGCTTGTAGTTAGATACGCATTTCAAATGAGTTTATCGATGTGCAACGAGATTATGAATAAATCCATTAAAAACAACGACGTAGTGGGTCTTATTTTCTCACTTTTATTACTATTTATTTCCTTGATGATACAGGAGGCGGATGCCAATACTGTTAAGAGGCAAGAGCTCGAGGCAGACGCTACCGCAGCGCAGCTCATCGGTTGTGGAGGTACATCGTGTGCCGTTAAATTTCTATTGGAAATGAAGAATATGGGAGTTAATGTTAGTCACGTTAATGTGCTCGGCCTTCCAGCACTCACAATTGATGAGAGGATAAATAACCTCAAGCAGCTAATGGTAAGTTACGGATGCGGAACTTAGGCAGTTTTATTTAATCTCCATACCGAAGGCCTTTTATAACCGCAGCAGGTTTAATCTTGATGCTTAGTTGGGTTTCGATTATCAATGAGGTTTTGAGGAGACCACCACATGAAGATATCACAATACCTGAGGGTCTGCTTCCTGATCCCGAGATTGTCGGTTTTATCAAGACTATTGGTGAGCCTCAGGGCGAGATTGCTCAATACGAACTTACGTTACATGATGGTAGGAGAATACATGTCAGGAGGTTCAGGGGTTTTTATAAGGTGCATTGGGATTATTTCAGCCCACTTAGAGACCCAATTAATCATTTAAGGTACGATGCACCGCACTGGTGAGNTTTATCGATTACAAGTTTATCAAGCGCATTAGGAGCTCTAATCGGGCACCTAATTGATAAAGAGAAGGGAGCCTTCTATGGCTTAATTGCAGGTCATTTTGCAGGCCTATTTATTTCTTACATAACATTGCCGTCAATGAACAATTCAATTACGGCACAGATTAATCAAGTTAATAGAAAGTTCGTTAACCCCTTCTAGAGTTATTTTTCAGGATCGATCTTGACCTCCCTGTTCATGGCTTATGAGCGCATGATGCAGTGGTGAATTATAGATAGTGTTAGTGCGTAGGGTATGGTGCCGAAGATCCCAGCAAGGAGTAGCGAGAATTTATATATGCCTAACACATCGTTAATGCCCATGAAGCAGATGCTCGGTAGGATGAAACTATTGATGTAAAATGCAACCACCGTGTAGATCAGCGAGGAGACAATGCTAATGAGAAGGGCTACCCATAACCATTGCGAACCGTCTCTACTATCGTGTATCATGAGAGCCTCAACAATCAATACGAGGAATGTTATAACAAGGGCTCCAGGATGACTAACGAAGCACAATATAGGATAAGGTATATGAACAGTACGGCGAGTAGGGAGGCGGCAAGAACACCCCAGTCACTCCCAATGCTCCTCCAGTTCAATTGCCTGCCCCCATGCCCATAATACCGCTAATGAACCTTTAAATATAACGTTCATCCACCTTATCCTGTACTCGGCTTCACCAGTTACGTAGTAAGCTGGCTGGGCTCAGGTTAACTAGCAGTGTTAATAGTTCATTAAGGCACTACCCACCATGAACCCACCAAGCACCATGCAACAGCAAAAATCAACAACAAACCCTAGGCGCATAACGAAGGTACCATTGTCTCAATTCCTCATGCCTGGGACTCCAATAATGCTCAACCAGTATCCTGAATTCGCTTGGTGGTGCTCTGCCTTGCAGGGTGTTGACTATGGACTCAGGCACGCCTTGGCTTATCATCCATATGGCGAAGAATTTCCTAAGCTCGTAGAGCTCGAATTCACGGTTAAGAACCTGTTTGGCTGTTTCCTTAATCTCCCTGCATAGCCTATCCCTGTCGAAGGGTATTAGTCTCCTTTCCAGTCTTCGGCGTTGGCGTTGATGCCTAGGTAATCGGCCTTCACAATATCAAGCTTGGCTTTAACCAATGCCTCCCTTGCTGGTAGGTAAGCCTCCCTAACCCAATTCACGACATCGGACCNCAGGAAGGCTACAAAGGCACGCTTTGTTTCAGTAACCTTACTAATGCGTATTACGCCATGCTCAAGGTCTAAATCATCAACACTCGGTATGAATGGTTCACCGGGCCTGAGCCCGCACTCTGCTAGTATTGTAAAGTAGAACCTTGCCTCTACACTTTGACAGTTATTTCCAAATTGCCCTAAGCTGCCTAGGGTCGGTAGTTTAACCCTACTATGGTTCCTCGGCTTGTAGACAGTGAAGGCGTTGTACAATTGTGCGAATAATCCTGGGTCACGGGGCTTGAGGATTGTCTTGAGGAGTGATTTAAGGCTGTACGCAGTGTGCTTGAGGACGCAATCCTCACCACTTTCGGCCAGCTCAGCAAGGTACTCCCTGACTACATCAGGTGCGAGGGCCCAATTCAACTCACTCAAGGCAAGGCGAATATAACGAGCCTCATCCCTAACCGTCTTCTCACTAAGCCCCCTAAGCCTCTTAGCCTTAACAGTCTCCTCAATATCAGTCTCCCTCACGGTCCAGGAAGCCCTGTACTCACGGGACTCGCCCCTAAGGGCTTGCCTAAGCAGTTCAAACAACAGGTTCCAGTAGCCTGAATCAACAAGAGCCCTCTTCACAACACGCACGGCATCATTAGGCGCCGCCTCAACCAGCTGGCAGAGCCTACTAGGCGAGCATACTCATCAACGTCAATGAATTTGAGGAGTGCCTTGAAGAGTTCATCGCTTATTGGCACTAGGCCATGCCTAACCCTGTAGAGGTGGGTCTTATTGAACCCAGTTCACTAGGCCCAACATGCTTAACAAGCCACGTATTCAAGGACCCTACGCCTAACGTCCTGTGGCGCAGCCTCCCCTAATCAAGTCAGGATCCATGCAAACCACCCCATTGTTGATTAACCATACTGTCCACTACTTTTATTTAATAGTTCTGTTTTTAGAGAATATCACCTTGGTCGTGCATCATGAATATTAGTGTACTTAAGATCCGTTGGCGTAGGCCTGCGTGGGTTCAAATTCCAACCCCCCGCACCAGAAGAAAGCCTTAATATCTGAATTCACGTTTTTATGATATGTGTTTTAAAATTGAACAAGTGAACCACTCCCATTATGAAAACCCATTCAACTAAATTTAATCGACAGCCCAACTTTGCTTTATTAGAGGATGGCCATCATTTCTCGTAATAATTCATGTTAATTAATAAAATAGTATCATTAAATCGTTAAATTATTAAATGTTTATTAATTTAATAATATAACTATGATTTTATTAATTAACATGTGATTTTTACATTTACAGTAAAACTTAAAAACTTAGGACAATAGTCTATTGTTATGTCCAATCAACCACAGAATCCAGCCTTAGGCAGCATAAGAACGGAGCTGCTTGTGGGCTTAATATTCGCGATCCTGGCACTGATAGGCTTCCTAATAGCTACAATATACATGCTGGCAATAGTGCCAGCCTTCTATTTAGTCGCTCCTGGCGCTCCCGTCACGGTAATCATGGGCATGTTTATTACATATGGCATTATTTTCCTTATATTCTTCATTATCTCCATAGTGGTCACCGTGAGGATTTATAAGATGTATAAGGCAGCCAATGCCGGTGACGTAGCTACCCTGAAGTCGATGAACTCCATTGCCTGGGGCATAATCGCCCTAATATTCAGCGGATTAATACCGGGAATAATGCTCCTAATAGCCCACGGCACAATACAGCAACTACAATAGCTCCATCCAATTTACATTAATATTCTCAAATCCACTGACCTCCTCCCCGCCCTAAAGGGCGAGGTTCGCCGATCGTTTTATCATTAAATCCATCACTGGATGCATTATGAGGGACAATTAATTTCAATAATGAGTATGACCAATGGGAGGTAGTCGAGTGTTATGCATAGGTATCTATATTGGGTAGGGGCGTTGCTGTTGAGGAAGAGCCCCGCTTAACTAGGTCTATTATCTTAATAGCGTTATGCCTGGAGAGGAATCTATTATTATTGCCGCAGTATGGAGAGTAAATGCACTTGGGGCAACCATCCTCGCAATTACAGGTAGACACTATCTCGCCCGCCATCCTCAATGCATCCCCTAACCTATCCATGAGGAGCCTCGTTACGCCGGAACCACCGGGGTGCGCGTCATATATCACGACGTGGCCAGTCGGCAGAGAGACGCCGCCCATATCCGTTGGCGCCGCATTAACAACTAGTTCCCCGGCGGATATTAATACGTGCTCAACCGCGTGATACGCCTTAGCGCTCTCCAGCATATTCTNCGCCTCGAAGTTGGAGAATTGGTACTGGGGTAGGTAAAGAACTAGTCCCCTCGTCCTGAAGCCGTAGGATACGGGCTCAATGGCTTCCTCCCCAAGCGAGGTATCCCTCCCAAGGCCTCTCTTAACGAAGCCCACCACTGTCTCAGTGATCTCCAGTTCAGCGTAGTGAACCGGGGNCTCCATTAATTTGGTTTCCTCAATGATCCTCACGACGCGGGGAAACGTGGTGTAGAGGGGCTTAGTGGTGAAGCCCGCATTAGTTGGCTTAACTATTGCCAACCTTAAGTCAAGCCTCAGATCCAGAACCTCATATGCGCGGCCGCCATGCAGGTAAATAGCTCCCTTATGGAGCTCCCGCAGCGCCATGGGTAATTCCCTATATCCCAGCGTGTGGTTCCCGCTCCTTATCTTAACCACATCCCCACTGCCCCTAATCGTCACAAAGCGGCGCAGTAATTGTCTCCCCAGAAGCGTTGGAATCACTCGCTCACTCCTCACCGCAACCAATCCGCGCCCAATTAATTCATCAATAACGCCAAGCTCGAATTCATTCAAGTCGCCCAGCGTTAAGTCACTCTCAATCGAGGCAGCGAGCAGGTGAAGCGACGCTATATCACTATTATTGGGTTCACTATACATTGGTTCAGGGCTCCTCCCATAAAACTCGGCTGGGTGCCTGGCGTAATAAGTGCTCATTGGATCATCGCCCAATACCTGGATAACGTAGGATAATTGCCCCATCCTGCCCGCCCTACCGCTCCTCTGCATGTACTTCGAGAAGCTGGGCGGAGTAGTTGCAAGCACCACGGCATCAATGCTCCCCACATCAATCCCCAGCTCCAGCGTTGGAGTGGCTAGGAGCGCGCGTACCTTGCCGGCCTTGAAGTCATCCTCCGCCTCATGCCTCTCCTCAACGCTTAACCCAGCCCTGTGAACCCGTACCTGGCTCCCCCACTTCCCCTTATCCAGAATAAGCTTAGCCAGCTCCACTAGCCTATGGCTATCGGCGAACATTATGCAGGACATGCCTGCCTCCAGGCACCGCTCGATCACTCTAGTGGCTGCCTGTAACCTACTTACCCCAATGGGCTTAATCAAGACATGCCTCACCACGCCTCGACGGCGTTGAGGCCCCTGAACCAGGGAAGCGGGTTCCCCTATTATGCGGGTAAAGTGCTCCAGCGGGTTCCCAATAGTGGCCGTGGCCGCAATGAATCTAAGCCCTGGATTCACTCGCTTCATCCTCCTAATCAAGTAATACGCATGGGTCCCAAGAACGCCATTATATATGTGAAACTCATCCAGGACCACGTACCTTACCTGGCTTAATGCCAGCCTAAACTCCGCCACGTGCTGCATGGCTACATTTATCATATCTGGATTAGTCAAGATGAGGGGAGCAGTGCCTCCATACATGGCCGCGCGCTCCTCGTTGGGGGAGTCACCATCATAGACCGCGGCCTTGGCGCCCATGGCCATGAGCAAGGGATTGAGGCGGCGTCCCTGGTCCCGCGCCAATGCCTTAGTTGGGTAAATCAGCATATGCCTCTCCCCATTTCTCAATGATCTATGTATGAGGGGAATTATGAAGGCCTCGGTCTTGCCTGTGCCAGTGGGGGACACTATTATGGTGTTTTCCCCATTTATTATCCTCTCAATGGCTTCGACCTGATGCCTATAGAGCCCCTTAATGCCGAGCCCCAGCAATGCATTCCTTATGCGTGGATCCAGTTCTACACTGCTTAGATCCATTAATTGCTCGTCCTCCCCCTTCTCCTCAGCGACGAAGAGAACCTGGAGACCCTTGTCCTGTATTGATCGAATAAATGAATCCTCCCTCAGGAACCGCGCTAGGTCTAGGCGTCTTTGAATGTGAACCACCTGGATGGCACTACTTGAGCGGCTGCGTTCCTTAAATACTTTAAATTAGTTAAGGCGCGCGCCCTTAACTTATTTACGTCGCTGACCTCGGTGACTCGCCCGTGAAGAAGCGGCACTAACCTGCCTTGGCACTTGGGGCACTTCTTCATGATTGACTCGCTCTCGTAATCGATGTAGCAGGACCTGCACCTATAGAGATTAATTGGGCGCGCCGGGGATATGGAGAGGCTTGACACTAGCCCGAGGGGATTAATTAGGAGTCCATCCACGGAGTCGCGGATTGCCTCCGCTTCCTTCTTATTTCTCCTCAATGCATCTAGAGTCGTCTCAACCAATACAATCGCATTGGGATTAATGGGGTAAATCACATCCATTAAGGCGCTCCTTAATTCCTTGAGGGAAATAGCTGTGCGCATTCTTATGATGACGCCTTTACTGGATGAATCGAAGTCGCGAATGTGCTTGAAGTCGCCCATCCTCATGAGGGGAAGCCCAACATTTGGTTCAATGCCGCTCGGCACGTCGCTGAGAACCCCATCCAAGCCCCCGGATACTCCTGCCCTAACTGAGTCGCTCCAGGGCCACGCCAATTGGGATAAGTAAACATAGATCGGCAGGCCGCTCATCATCTTGGCATAGAGGATGATCGATGCGGTTGATATGGCCACGTTTAGTTTAAGCAGCATGCCATACACCGCTTCCCACTTCGGATCTTTCAGTACAGCAATGGGTTCCCCCTCAAACACCGGTGTCCCATCATCAATTGATAGAGTCGGGGATAACTCGCGTAGAATCCAGGAACCAGACGCAACGCACCAGGGATTAATGCACTCATCCAGCTTGATCCAGTACTCCACGGGAAACAAGCGGTAACTCCGCTTAATTAATATAGCACTTCATTACCTGGCCGCCTCGACATAAATATTTCCAAGTGGAAAGACCGCATCAGGCAATGGCCTTATCATATATTGACCGTTATCTCGACTTCACTCCCATCAATTAAGCCAAGGGTTTCCCGCAGATTCTTCTCGGCAACTATTTCAACGACCTCGGGCCCATGATGCGTGCGCTCAATTATCAGCATTGCGCATGGAATGCCGCTTATGCTGCACTTAAAGCACTTGACTGAGCCATACGACCTACTGCCGTTCCTGAATCCCTCAATTATTATGCCGGGCAGCTTCTCCAAGTATATTCTCTCCCTTATGTATTCATCATTTATCTTCACGTTTAATGTGCCTGGGTATGGATTTATGCCTAGCCTCTCCACGAATTGCTTCCTATATCCCTCAAGGCTCATATAGAACCTGCCCTCCCCAAGCCCGGATACGACTCGACCCCTCAACATCACGGTTAGTGACTGGCCAAGGTACTGGCCGATCAGGGTTATCACTTGCTTCAATAACTCGCTTCCCTTGGGGGTTAATCTTACCTCTATCTTATCGCCGGGTGACCTACTTATTATGCCGTCTGACTCCAGTTTCCTAAGTATCTTAGACAAGTTTTGAGGCGTCGTGCCTAGCTGAGCAGCTACCTTCGTTATGTTTATCTGCCTTGACTCCACATCATTGACTCCATTCATTATCAACATCAATAAGTAAGGTATCTTACGTAGATCCCTATACTCCATATGCACAGCACTAACCACGGAAGCGGCACTCAACATCCCCCTTTTTAACTGAGGCGGCTATTACGCATTGAGCACACGAGTGAATCGCCCAGCCCATAGGGGGCTCTGCGAATCTTCAACTAACGCCCATATCTATCCGTCACTCATCCCAGATACATGCCTCTCACCTCCTCCCCAGGCCTAAAGGGCGAGGTTTGTCGTTCTTATCATTGATGCGAGTTATGTTCATGCACATGAGCGGCTCAAAACGGTTCCCGGGATCCTAAGGTGCTAGTGCCTATATATTTCCGGGTTGAGGGGTTACGTCGTGCTTTGCTCAACTATCCTGAGGTACCTATTTCCCTTATAGAAAGCTATATCCCCGCTGGGGGGAGTCGCGTTTCCGGGCACACAAATCATTTTAGCGGCGCTGGCTCTATGAACTAGCTTAACGACGTATCTTGAGTCTAGGTAACTCAGGATCTGGCAGATCCTGTGAATCAATACTAGGTTATCGCTGAGCATGAACTCGTATTGCCGGGACCTAGATAAGGCCGAGAGCATTTTTGAGATAGTTGACTTAACTAGATCGATATAGGGCTTCGCAATCCTGTTTAACTCATCATCTAGCAGCGAGGGGGATCGCCACGCATTCATTAGGAGAAGCAGCGGGAGTCGCGGCATTTTTCCCTCCTCTGTATCATTTGAATTAAGGGCCATATGCGCCTCGACCAATAGGTATAGCTTGGCCAGGTTTATATTGCCTAACCACATTGATGGCACCAATATATAATCCATGTATGTGCTTGTGAATTCATTGGGTAACCTGGAGAGCAGGACGCGAAGCACCTCCATTGATTGGCCGCTCGCGTTGACCTCGTTCATTATGAGGGGCCAGAGACTTAGTCGAGGATCATTGCTTGAGATGGAGAACGCGACTGGCACGTTTGACCTAGTCAGGTTCTTATCTATCTTCTGGAAACGCGTTAATGCGGCGTAGGGTGAGTCATCATCCAGGGTTTTGCCGATGAGGGCTAGGGTGGCTACTTTATCCCCTATTCCCCCTAAGTACTGTAGCTGCGTCCAATCATGGAGTTTGACATTGCTCGGCGCTTCTATCTTGAAGCGGGGGGAAATATCGGTGATGTATATTATGAGCGATGAGTCTGACGCGCTTAGTCTCGGCACATTATTCTCGAGCCCAATGAGCACTGATGCCTTATATAGATTAAGTAATTCAGCGATTCTCCTGCTGTTTATCGATAATGAGAATGTGAAGTGGGTTTCCAGGCCGAGCACGTACCTGTTAAGAAGAATTGAGAAGCCGAGGAGGGCGTCGTGAGTGGTGGGCGCTGTAACTATCAATAAAGGATCGCTGCTCCTCAGTAGCGTTGACTCGTCGAGGGGCTGCATGTCATACAGCTATTGAGAATTTCTCTGGAGAGTACTGGAAGTCGCTTGATAATCGGCCTATGCCCTTATAGTANCTTATTAATCGGCGGATCTTGGACTCAGTCAGTATTAGCCCCTTCTTTGCCGACATGTCCTTGGGGTGCTCATCCAAGTGCCTCCTTATCTTTAGGGCCTTCTTTATTAGGGACATTAAGTCCTCCGGTATGTCCGGCGTTAATTTATTCTTCTCGAGGACCTTGGTTATGCTTCGGCCGGTCACTGGCTTGGCTAGTGGAATGCCGTATTGATCCCTCAGGATTATGCCTATCTGGGATGGAGTGAAGCCCCTCCTATATAATTCAACTATTAATTGCTCGGTCTCATCCGAGGTGTATTTCAACCACTGAGGCGGCGATTTGTTGGGGGGCCTCGTGGAACCGCTGCTTCCTCTCTTGTGTCTAGATCTATGAGGCATACTTAGACGGAACCCTCAGATAATCGTTTATAAATTTAGAGGTTAAGTGGATTGAACATAAAAAGCCATCTAGGCAGCGAGCGTCTCATCTAATTGATCCACATAAATAGTGGCCGAGTCAAGCATATCAAAATTAAACACGCTGTACGATATATCGTACCCATACCCATAAAACCTAATCAAGATAACGGCTAAAGCCACTCCGGCAAAGTATAGGAGGCCCGAGGCTACGAAGTAGATATTTGTTAATATGGTTATGGATCCGCTTGATGCAGCCACGGTGACCGGCATTGGAATAAGCAAAACCACGGCGGAGGCAACCAATATTATCGGCATTAAGAGAAGCGGCTGATCACGCATCTTATCCACTACGCTGCTCCACGATGATTTCCTCCTAATATATGAATAAAGATAAACGGATAGGGAGAGCCCAATAACGTCGAGGAGAAGCGAGGTCATCCTCAACTCGAAGAAGAGCGGCGTTAGGGTTATTGACGCGGAGCCCGAAGCAGCATTAATCACTACTTGGCCTAACAATGAGGAGGACACGAATTCNCCTGAATGAATGTAGCTGGACTCCACGGTCACAATTATTGGCTCCAAGTANTTAGCCAGAAGCAGCGATGATCCGGCAATCAATGCGGCAATAAACGCTACTAGGCCTGCACGCATCGCTCGCGGAGGCCGTGCCTCCTTATAAACCTACCCACAATCATTAACAATGAGGTGACCCATTAATGCTTGACATTGATGTATCGTATCAATGCGTGATGCGTCTCCTCGCTTCTCGCTATGGCGTCAAAAATGTTTCTAAGCAATGTATTCTCCTCCGTCTTAGCCATATCCAGGTATAATTCATATGCCTCCTTCTCTATCTCATCCTGCCTAAGCAACTCCTGCTTCACGTTCTCCACAGACATGCTTCCCTTAAAGTACTCCCCATATGCTTGCTCCGTCAACTCCACAGCCGTAATTATGCCCCTCATTATTTCCCTATGAAGCGCCGTTTCGAAAATCACTTGAATCAATATATCCCTTACCTCAGCGCCCGTTTCCCTACTTATATCGAGCAGCGACTTAAGCGCCGCATCCTCAGCAGAGTACGCTATCTCAGCTTTCCTCTTCACTTCGCGCAGATCCATAGTAACATCACGATTACCTCCATAAAAACTTAACTAATCCCCACGGAGTGACCCCCACAGCTTCTCCATGCATCACGGATGTAATTCCTTTTGGTCACCACATAGCCTCAATGCTTAAAAATGAATCAACATGAGGTCTACATGGATATCCTCTACATAAATGAAAAGGAGAAGGCGGCGAGGCTGCTGGAGGAGGCGAGGCATTCATCCATATTTTGGTCATTCTTCATCGGCAGCACATTAACGTCAACCATACCTGGCATAAGCATTGCTGGGCCAGATCCGGAGGGCACTCTCCTCACGCCCACGCTTGATGTCGAGTACTTGGAGCTGGGTAAGCCGAGGACAGTGCCGGTAATCCCAGTAACCCCAGAGGGATTACCTACGCCGGCGATAATAACTAGGGCAATGATGAGGAAAAAACAATTGCCTCACTTAATAATAAATGCCGGCGCACACGCTGAGCCGCTTGTGCCTCACGTGAGTCTCCCCAGCAGGATAATCGCTAATCCAGTTAATAGCGGAAAGGCATTGCCTCTAAGCAATGCGAGGGGCCTCCTAGAGGAATCCAGGCAATTAGCCAGGAACATAGGTGAGACCGCGGATATACATGCATTGGGGGAATCCATACCCGGCGGAACAACAACTGCACTCGCCATACTGGAGGGACTCGGATACGATGCCTACGGCAAGGTAAGCAGCGCCAGTCCAAATAATCCCCATGAATTAAAGATCAAGCTAGTAAAGGAGGGACTAAGCAAGTGCGGCAGCGCTAATATTGATGAAGTGCTGGCATGCATTGGGGACCCGGTTCACATAGCTATGGCTGGGTACTTAATTGGCGCCCTGGAGAGCGATCGAAAAATCATATTGGCGGGCGGCACTCAAATGACCGCTGTCGCGGCCATAGCTAAGGCACTGGGGGCCGAGTTTGATGGCAATGCGATAATAGCGACCACGGCATGGGTGGCAATGGATAAGTCATCCGATATAGCATCAATATCCAAGCAAATCGGAATACCAGTCGCGGCGTCTAATATAAGCTTCAGCGATTCGCCATATCCAGGCCTACGTAAATTCGATGAGGGATACGTTAAGGAGGGCGTTGGAGCCGGAGGCAGCCTATTGATCACCCATCTATTAACGGGACTAGGCATGAAGGATCTAGCCAAGCTAGTATATGATGAGTACTCATACCTAACGAGTACCTAGCTTTCATCTAAGGATCCCTCAAACCGAGTTCCCCCGGCCTTTATATGTACTCTAAAGAGAGCGCTCCAATAAGGGAATGCAATCCTTTACCTGGAAACCCTCNGGGCCGGGAAGAGACTAGCGGTCAGGTCTTCAATCATCGCTAGGAGGGGGCTCCATGAGGTCCCTTTCTTGAACTCGGATTAAGTTTAAATAATATATTATGAGCGATGTATAATGGATTTAGCGATAGAAGTAGTGGGATTAAGAAGAAGTTTTGGTAATGTATTGGCGCTTGATGGCGTTAGCCTTGAGGTCAGGAGGGGGAATTGGTTTCCCTCCTTGGTCCTAATGGCGCCGGCAAAACAACGCTAGTTAGGCACCTCTACTGTGAGCTTAAGCCGCAGAGCGGGTCAGTTAAGGTTCTTAATGAGGACCCATGTAATAGACAAGTGAGGAGGAGGATGGGAGTTACTCCCCAGGAGGCAGAGCCGTATTATGACTTATCGGTTTTTGATAATGTGTATTACGCGGCTAGGATAAGGGGACTCTCCAGGAATGAGGCTCGGGAGAAGGCTGAAGATACCATTAATCGCCTTGGACTGCTGGGGTATAGGGATAAGTACGTCATGGATTTATCGGGTGGGTTGAAGAGGCGAACGCTTATCGCGATGGCCATGGTTCACTCGCCTGATGTTATGGTTCTCGATGAACCTACGACGGGGCTTGATCCTGTGGCTAGAAGGGAGTTATGGGAATTACTGAGAAGCCTTAAGGGGAGCGGGAGATCCATATTATTAACCACCCATTACATGGAGGAGGCTGAGGCGCTCTCGGATAGGGTTTATACGCATGGGGGAAGCCTCGCCATTTATGGCGGGGATGAGGAAAATAACTTTAAATATTTGATGTTCCTATTTTTCTGATGCCCACCGTGGGGTTTAGGTTTAGAGCATACACCGATCGACGAACGCTGAGGGCGTTAAAGGCCCAATTGGAAGTGGCTTGTGAGGTCTACAACACCCTACGATGGGCAGACACATACTTCTACCATGAGGATGAGAAGGGATTAACCCTCACGGAGTTGAGGCAACTAGCCCTCGACTTGAGGAA
>LOBW01000016.1 GCA_001516585.1 Thermocladium sp. ECH_B | reverse complement strand
TCTCTTCCCGCTTATTCTCATGAAGCTGAGAACGCTATTCACCTCATCATTAACTGGGATTGCTTGCAGGGAGTAAACCGATCCTCGGGACTCCTCCGCAGCGGCGGCAAGCCCACATGAACTACTTATCCTCAACGTTACGAGATACATATAATGTAGACTTTCCTTGATCTTTTTAAAACTGACTACTTCACTATCTATAATAGATGCAGCGATAATATGACAAAGCGATCCCCGCTTAGGACAAAGGATCCATGCCTCAACCCGTTAGGTTTACCTATATTGCGCCTATGCTTCGCATCATGATTATATCCTCATCGCCGTATCCCAGCTCCCTTAATATGGTTTCCGTATCCTCCCCTAATTGCGGCGGGTCCTTGCTGCTGATGGATAACTCGTTCTCTATGGGTAGGAAAGGCACCCTTAATTGCTTGCCCTCGTAATTTACGTTAATCATCTTCATGGATGCGTGGGGATCATTAAGTAGATCCCATGGAGTGTTAAGCACGGCGTAACTTATGCCGGCATCCCTCAGCGTCTTGATCATCCAATTCAATTCGTGTTTAGCTACTTCTCGTGAAATCAATGGTATTAATTCGCCTCTATGCTCATACCTAGACTCATTGGTGGCGTAGAGGGGGGAATCACATACCTCTAGCCTGAATATTTCACAGAACTTCAGCCACTGAGAGTCTGTGGTCACGGCTATGAAGATCTTCTTATTATCAAGGGTCTCGAAGAAGTCGTATATGGCCCACGCGAATCCAGACTCATTAAGTGGAAGCAGCGGCTCCCCTCCCCTGGCTTGATATGAAGCTATGTGCTGCCCCATGAGGAACATCGCTGCCTCGAACAGCCCCACCTCTATGAAGCTTCCCCTACCGGTCTCTCGCCGCTTCAATAAGGCATGTAGGATCCCTATTACGCCCATCATTGCGGCCGCCATATCCACAATGGAGGCCCCCAGCCTCATTGGTTTCCCCCTCAATCCATTCATGTACGCCACCCCAGACTCCACCTCTATTGGGTAATCCAATGCGTTTCTATCCTCATACGGTCCAGAACCGTATCCCTTTATGGATAAGTACACTAATCCCTCATTAGCCTCGCTAAGAGATTCATAGCTGAGCCCTAATCTACTCATTGTGCCTCTACCCAAATTATCTATAATGACGTCGGCCCTCTTCGCTAACTTAATGAATGCCTCCCTCCCCTCCCTAATCTTTAGATTCAGCGTCATGCTTCTCTTGCCCCTATTGAAGAATGCGAAGTTACCCTTGCTGGGCCCCGTGAAGTGCCTAGCCACGTCTCCACGCCCCGGCTGCTCTATCTTTATTACGTTAAATCCAAGATCGGCGAGCATTAATCCAGCGGTGGGTCCAGCCACTATTTGCCCCACCTCAAGCGCCAGAGGCTTCTCAAGCACTGCGCCTCACCTCGTTAAGCATGTCAAGCACTTGCTCGACTTTGATTGTTCTACCTGTCTTTACGGCTAAGTCCTTAACTCTCCTCGCGAGTTCCGCTGCCTCCTCATCGCTCACATCTATTCCAGACTCCCTCATTACTCGTTTAATAATTGATTTACCGACATACACATTAAGCGAGTAATTATTCTCCTTGAATACCTCCGAGTAGGATGCATGGGTTCCAGCGGTTTGCGTGGATACATGTGAGCCAAATATGGGGAAATTATCGCGGAAGTGCTGTATGCCGGCCTTCTCCACTATTAATTTACTTAAATAGTCATATGCCTCCCTCAGTGCATCCATGTTTATCTCCACCTTGTATCCCTCCATTCTAAGTATTGCGCAAACCACGGCTAGATCGGCTATACCATTCCTCTCCCCAATGCCAAATATGGTCGTATCCACGTAGTCCGCGCCCTGCTTTACCGCGGTAATTGAGTTAAGCACTGCTGCCCCGGCATCATTATGGAAATGAACGGCCACGGGTATATTTATCGACTTCTTAACATCCTGCACGGCCCTAGCCACGAATGAGGGAGAGGCATTGCCCAGTGAATCGGCTAATTGAATTCTATCAACGCCTATATCCATTAATTTCTTCGCCATCTTAATCAAGCCATCCAGTGAGTAGGCAGTCACGTTAGTTATGCTGACCTCTATGAATGATTTTCCGCGTCCATACTTATTCACCGCGTACCTCACAGCATCCAGCGCCTTTTCAGCGGCTGTTGGTTCAAACGGTATGTAAGTGCCTATTCCTCCCCCAGCGATGGCGGCAGTATCTAGATCGGATGGAACCGCCCGCCCCAGGCCTATAACCCTATCAAAGTACTTGCCCTCCACTATTCTCCTAGTCACCTCTATCTCTGAGTAATGAGCGGATGGGTGCGACACTATTGCCTCCTTAACTCCAGCCGCGCTTATTTTCTTGGCTAGCTCCAGTTTCTCCTCTATGGTGAATGATATGCCGGGCGACTGTAATCCCTCCCTTAATGTGTCATCTATTATCATTGCTCCTCTATATATAATGGAGAAATAAATCATTTTTTAACAAGTTTCAATGGGGAATGATTACTTGCTTAGATTCTCTAGCTGGATCTGGGATGCGCGTGGGCCCAGTATGGCCACATCTATGAAGACGATTATGGCCATTACTAGCACCACTGCATACATGGCTCCAGGCCCATAGGACTGAAGCACTAGTGGTAATGCAGTTAACCAAATATAATTGCCAAGCCTGCTAAGGGAGTATTGAACGCCATCTGCGAATGCGCGTATCCTGGTTGGATATAATTCAGCTCCATATTGATGAAATGCGTTCGAGAATATGTTGGATAGGAAGCCAAACAAGAAGCCCGTGGCCACTGCCTCTAAGGGAGTTATGGCGTATCCAAACGCTAATCCATCGATGCCCATCAGTAACATCACGAGGGCGGTTTGCCATTTCCTATCGAACTTGACGCTATCTATGACGAATATGGAGGCCACTGAGGACAGGAAGTAGGATGTGTATATTATGAAGGTGTACTCAAGGGTCTTAACTATGGTGAAGCCCTTAGCGTAGAGAACGCTGGGCGCGAGGGACGCGAATCCATAATAAACGCCTGCCTGGAGGAACTCGAATATCCAAAGCATTATGGTTCTCTTCCTGTATTCCCCACTAAATAATTCACTGAACGGTATTCTCTTGCTCTCCACCACCTCCAGCCTCGGTGGTTCCGGCAGCTCGCCTTTTTCCCTCCTAGCGATGCTCTCCATCTTGGCTACTATGGCATCCGCCTCCGCCTTTCGTCCATGAACCTCAAGCCACCTGGGGGATTCCGGGATTAGGAACCTGAACGGTAAAACAAGCAGTATGCCTAGGCCTCCTATTATGAATAACCATTGCCAGCCATATAATCCACCGTATTTATAGGGAAGCAGTACATAAGCCAATCCAGCCACAACTATGGGCGCTAACCAAGCTATGGTGTATGCGGTGGATAATGCTCTTCCCCTGAATTTTGCCGGGAAGAACTCGGTGCTAAGTATATCTATTACAATTAATGCTTCAGGGCCAATGCCGAGCCCGGCGATGAATCGCAGCGCTCCAAGCGTAACTATGTTTGGAGCAAACGGCGTAGCTAGGTAAGCCAAACTCATTAGTGTTAAGTTGAATAGGAGGGCTGTTCGTCGTCCCCATGCATCCCCGATAATTGTGAACACTATGGCGCCTATGAATGCCCCCAAGAAGAGCACCGCCACGGTATAGTATATGGAGGCGGCTATTGATACATGGAAGTACTTAGATATTGGCACAGCCGCGAAGCCTCCTAGGAATAAGTCGTATAGCTCGAAGAATTCCCCTATTGAGAGTAGAATGACGAGCCTAGTATAGAAGGAGTTCCATGGTATACGTTCAATCCTACCTGCTATGGTGTATCCAGTATCTTTTTGCATTTGTAAATAAATACTTGCTATCTTAAATATTTTTATTTAACACGTTTTATGTTGAAACAAAAATTAACTATTGCAAAACTCATTAATGCCTCTTCCCAATCATGGATTTAACCCACGGCCACACCCCGCCGCCAAGCATTATTTCCTTAATGAATTCAGGCAATGGAGAGAACGGGAAGGTTTCCCCCTTAATCCTAATGACTCCCTCCTCTACATCTATCTCGGCCCCCACATCTAGGGACAATATGTATGTTCCCACTCCCTTGGCCCCGCCGCTCTTTAATAGTGAATGCACATAATCAATAGCGCTTGGAGCTATAAAGAGCGGGAGTCCAATATTAACGGCGTTCCTATAGAATATGCGGGCGAAGCTCTTGGCAATAATTGCATAAATACCAGCGGCTTTTAGGCCCATTGCTGCTTGTTCCCTGGAGGAGCCGCTGCCGAAGTTCTTCCCAGCAATCAATATATCTCCCCGGGTAATCCGCTTATGGAAATCCGGCTCAACCCCCTCAAATAAGTGCTCAACTATGTAGTTCGGGTCAATTGATGTTAGGTACCTTGCCGGTATTATTACATCAGTATCCACATTATCTCCAGCTAAGTGAATGGTTCCCCTAATTATCATGTAGATCACTCCTGCCCCCAATTAATTATCTTACCTGGATGAGTTATTTCCCCGGTCACTGCTGCTGCCGCCGCCACATATGCATTAGCCAAGTACACGCTTGCCTTTGGGGAGCCCATTCTTCCAATGAAGTTCCTATTAATTGTGGCGACGGCGGTTTCCCCATCGCCTAGGAGCCCCATGTGAAGCCCGGCACATGCACCGCACGTGGGCGGCGAAATCACTGCGCCGGCATTAATGAATACATCAATTAATCCCTCACGTAGCGCCTCTACATATATGCCTCGAGTCGCCGGCACTATTATTAGCCGAGTCCCCTTAGCTACTCGTCGCCCCCTCAATACTGATGCTGCTTGCCTCAAATCGGTTAATGTTCCATTAGCGCAATTGCCAATATAGACCTCATCCACGTGTATCCCCTCAGCCTCGCTCACCGGCACTGCATTGCTTGGAGTATGAGGCTTCGCAACCATGGGCTCTAATCGCGATGCATCATATATCCATTCCTCCACGTACCGGGCATCGGGGTCAGGCTTAACGTATTGATGTTTATCGGAACCAAGCTTGGTCTTCGCCCATTCCTTAATAGCATCATTTGCCTCGATGATGCAGGTCTTGGCTCCAGCCTCCACTGACATGTTGCAGATAGCCATATATTCATCTATGTTGAACCCCAGTAACCCGCTTCCCATGAACTCCATTGATTGGTAATTAGCGCCATCAACCCCTATATCCCTAATAATTGTTAGAATCAAGTCCTTTCCTGTAGTGAATGGGGCTCTTTGCCCCACCACAGTGAACTTCTGTGCTTCAGGCACCTTTAACCAAAGGAGATCAAGAGCCATGGTTACCGCAATATCGGTTGCCCCAAAGCCTGAACCGAAGGCATTGAATGCTCCATAGGTAACGGTATGGGAATCTCCCCCAGCCACTAGGTAACCCGGCTTAATGAGGTTCCTCTCGGGCAGCAAGGTGTGTTCTATTCCCTCCCCCACATCAAATAATTTTATTGATTCCTTCCCCGCAAATAGCCTCATTGCTTTATTATTCTGAGCCGCCATTATTGTGGGAGGGGGAGATAAGTGATCCAGCACGATCACTACCTTGCTTGGCATAGCTATATTAACTTCATGGTTTTCGAGTTGCTTTATGGCGAGGGGTCCACTTATATCATTCAACAAGACTAGGTCTGGGCTGGCTAATACGAAGTCGCCCGCCTTAACCTTATATGAATTAGTGTGAGTGGCCAGCACCTTCTCAGCCATAGTCATGCCCATGCTTTATAATATTTATTACAAATTTTTAAGGCATTTTCAAACAAGTTAAAACAAAGGATAATAATACTCTAAGTAAGATTTATAAGTAAGTTAATACTATATAAATAATGTTTCTGACATATAGACTCATGGCAATGAGTCTGCTATGCTAGGCACAAGCATTATCCAAATGCTGTGTCTGGGGACAATGATGATCCAATGACGTGATTCAATTCTCCCACCTCAATGGACTGCATGGAAATGCCGTTTAATGAAGATAAAGAGAGCGTGAAGTATCACTCCTTGCTTGAAGAAGCACGAATGAGCATTGCAAGCACGGTATCGGTAAGTGGGTATCAAGGCATTAATATTGCTGGGATACAACCCATTTATGGAGTGATGCTAGCCTATGATGAGGTCAGCGATGCATTATCCCGTGGTCCCCTCTCCGGCAATGAGAGGAAGATCCGTCTCGATCAGTGATGCCCAAGATCCCATGAGCCCGATAAATGGCAATCCATGATCGCAATCAATAGAAATGGATCATACTTATTGGGGAAAGCTACCATAACTAAGAGTAATTTTGAGCGGTCAAATCTATGGGTTAATTGGGTAATACAGAGCATTGAGGATAATAGGAATGCGGGCATGATTACCTATAATTTAATTCAAACTCCCCAAAGAGGACCCAGCGCTGGGTATTCATACTTAAGCGCTCCCGCGCTTAAAAACGTATCCTCTAGCTTATGGGCTAATTCATACAGTATGATTAGAGATTTAGTGAAGGGAGGCCCAGCATCGTCTGGCGATGCCTCGCTCGCAATAAATAATTATAAGTACATGGTTAAATACGCAAATGAGGTCGGCGATGATTTCAAGTCAATAATGGCGTGGTTCATGTCCGGAAATTATTATCAATAATGCGGGATAAGGATGAGGAGGTGGGTTGCCTCGCCGTCGCCTCACATAACTTAATAGATGATGACGGCATCCCCCTTCATGTTGAGCACTTTCCATCATACTCAACCCAAGAAACCACTAATATTGCAGTGCTTCTCCACATGTTTTGCTCCCGCCTACATACAAGGGGGCTTTGGATACATGAAAATGTAATTGAAGGGCTTCAAACCAGCTTGAAGAGGGCTTCTCCACATAAGGCGTTTCCCCTTAATTGGATTACGCCGATAATTGAACCACATGTAAATGCAGGGGGAAATTCCTCATTTTCACACTCGTGGCCTTTGCATTTCTTGCGCCTTCAGCGCCACTATTGTCCTAATTAGTTGAGTGTCGGCTCCAGCCTCCTCGGCGAAGCCCTTCTCCATTAATCCTTCATACCCCGCCACCGTTAATGATGCATTGGTCACGGCTAGCCTAAGGAGGGCCCATTGAAGCCTAGCCAATTCCTCATTAGGCATCTTCCCCATTAATAGGTAAGTAACTTGCCCCACAATCCAGGCCCACATCCCCATCATCATGCTGTTCGAAATGTTTCGCCGGAAGTGAACAACTCCAACATAAGCTTGCCACTTCCAATACTCCTCATTAAAGGGACCGCTCACGGTCCTGATCCACCAATCCCTCAAAGTCCCCTCCCTAATGGGCCGCTCGCCCTCCCTAAACACTGCCGCGGTTGCCGGGTGCGCGAATAGCACATCATAGAAGTCCTTCACGAGCTTATCCGTAATAGAGAGAAGCACCTCTTTATGACTAATTATTATGTTTGCATCCTCCTCATTAAACAATATTACGGGCGGGATATCCTTGAATACTTTATTAACTACATCACTTAGTAGATCCATATAAAACCAGCTATTTTTACTATTTTTAACTTTTTTCGAATTCTTCTATATAGTTAATGATTAAATTATGGATTATCTATATAGAGGGGCACAAAAACCTCCCTATGTCATCGTGAATTGTTCCCCTTAATTTATCTTCGTGTTATAAGGATCGGAGACTTGGTCTCCAAATCCCGGGAACACTTATCGTTTGGGAGGAGTTATGGCTCTAATAATGCCTTTGGCGGACCCGGTGGGATTTGAACCCACGACCTACGGCTCCGAAGGCCGCCGCTCTGATTCCATACTGAGCTACGGGTCCAGGAAACCGATTAGGCGGCTCGTATTAAGTTTTTCTAGGATTTCACGGCCTTATTCATTATCATGATTGGAAGAACACGCCTAAAGTACTCCCTGAAGCTCTCCATCTCCATGAGGGGCCCCATTACATTGGGCGAGCATCGCCGTAATTGCTCAATTGCCTTATCCATAATGATGCCCGGCGCCAATAATAGGATCAATGTGCTTCCCGGACACCGCTTCCTCACGTAATCGGAGAGGAGGGGTTCACCGCTTTCTATGAATGCTATGTCAGGCCTTAACCCACTTAATGAGAGGGGCTTATTTGATCCATGCATTGCAATCAAATCAACGCCCAATCCATTAATGAAATCAATGAAGCCAGGCCACTCAAGCAGTGGGGGTACTCCAGACACGCATGCAGCCTCGGCCTTCTCATAATCGTTTCCCCTCGCCACGTAGAGCGGGATCCCGTGGCCAGGTCCTGGGCATTGAAATGAGTACTGAATATTAAGGGCAGCCGCGAAGTCGCTCACCGACTTCAAGTATCGCGGATCCTTTGAGCCGTGAAGGATTAATTTAACCGAAGAGGCTGGATAGGCCACCGAGGGCCTCCTCCTCGCTTTTCTCCTCCTTCTTTTCCTCGACGTTTTCCTTCTTCTCCTCAGCATTAGCGGTGGCGGCGGCTGCAGCGGGTTGTGGTGATGGAGCCATTGCCTGTATGCCTAGCTCCGGCGCCTTTCCCGCTATTACTGATGCTAATGCATTTGCTTGGGCCTCAGCCTTCGCAAGTATTGGCTTAGCTGTTTCCTCCGTGAATATCAATGCATTTATGGCTAAATTCATGGATTCCGCTGCGGCCTTCCTTATATAGACCGGCATTAATTCAGGCAGTGGATAGACAGCATTGACCGCCAGGTTATAGGCCTGGGCAGCGGACGCCTCTATTAGTCTCCTATATTCATCCGCGCTCGGCATTAACTCATCGCTGCGTATCACGTACTTGCCTCTAACTATTGCCGCCTTGATCCGTATGGACTCGAACACAGGCTTTATGTTGAGTAGTCTAAGTATGTCAGCTAGATCCGCCGTTATCTTGTCGCCGGCCTTGGCTACCACGGCATCCTTTGCCACCCAAATCTTTCCATCCTTCATTTGAGTAGGCACCTTCAACTTGCCGAACCTGCTAAGCACGGGACCTGGATTTATGCCAGTGTTGCCGGCCGGTATCGTCAAATCGAACTGCGCGACATCGCCGTCCTTGGCGAACCGCCTCACGCCGTTCCTAACAATGAATCTATTAAGCTCAAATGGATTCCTATTAGTGAAAAGCAGCCCTATTTCCCCCCTCAGGAGCTGCGCCACATCCTCGCTGACACCGCCATAAGCCTTCTCCATTGCTAATTTCACGAGCGTGCCCTTAGCCACCTTAACCTTAGAGTCGCCCCTCAGGAGATACCTATACTCCTTGAGAACCCTATTGGGGAGTCCCCTCAAATCAATGAGCATCACCGTCTCGTACCGCTTCAAGTCCTCGATCAATTCATTCAAGGTCTCCACTTTACTCTTCGGATACGGCTTGCTCCTCACGTATCTACGTTCTCCGGCCGCAATAGATGAAGCCATAAAGCAACCAATAAAGTATGCCTAATAAAAGTTTTTTCTCGGAATTACATGATGAAGGAACTAGGAATCCGCCCATTAAGGCAGGGATGGGCAAAATCGGGGCAATGCACCTAATAGCTAAGTGATCAATTCATTCGTGGCCGAATCAACTATCGTATCCATTAAATCCCAATTAGCGCCCGTTGACTCGGAGAAAACCGCCATATAGATATTCATTGCCAGAAGCATGCTGGCCGTCGCCAGCTTCCCCAACTCGCTCACCGCTCTACATCCAAGTCGAGAGGCCGCCGTCAATATCCTGCTCCAAATCACTAGGAGAATCTGCGAATTAATGGGCCTCGGAGCAAGCATTAAATCCACGTAAGCCATATACTTCCAATAATTTGAGTCAATGGGCCCTCGCCCAGCCCTCCTCAGCAACTCCGTCATTAGATTAACGCAATCGATGCCTATGTCCCTACAAGCCTCCTCCGCTAGCCTCGGCGCCTCATTTGACAAGCCGCTTAACGCCTCCCCATCTACATCAAGTCGTAGCTGTGATACCTCCTCGAATAATTGGGAAAGATTCATAATTTAACTATCTTATAATGTTTTATATTAGTCTTTCCTAAATTGCGGCCCTCCATTTGGTGGTTCATGTGGCCTCTTTATAAAAGAGGGAGGGCAGTCCAACTCCTAGGAACTGGGTTAGCGGCCAGTAATTGCTAAGGGCTGGATAAATGCTTAAATATAGTCTCTATTAAGCGGCTATGTGGATATAGAGGTATTCGTTCATCCGACTTGCTCCACGTGCCACGCCCTGCTTCAGAGACTACATAGATGGGGCCTCATGGATAAGGTTCGCATAATAGATACTTCAAGGGACCCATATATGGCTATTGAGAGGGGAGTGAGGTCCGTTCCCAGCATATTCATAAATGGCGAATTAATGTTCGCCGGCATAATCGACTTCAATGAGCTTCACGCCATACTAACGGGCTCCAATAAGCCAAGCCAATCAGTGGAGGAAGATGAATTAATTCAAGCGTTTCTAAGGGGAGTGCTCGACTCCGTTGCAACTGCTCTTTGGTTATATGTGAATGAGGATTGCTCCGCACTTCTAAGGGATGAGAAGACGCTTAAAGCAATGATGGGGATAGGGGATGAGGAGTTGAGGCGATTCATTAAGTCGGCGGCTAAGATGGATTGCTCCGCATTGGTGTCCCGGAACGAGGAATCATTCCTAAGAGTCATTGCGACTAACTTCACTAGGGAGGTTTACTGGGTACTGGGCGCAATGAAGTGGGAAAACGTGGGGAGGCTCTATACTAGGGAATCATTGGCTCACTGGATGATAGTTAGAAGCGCACTAGGTAGAGTGGGGCTAAGGCCTCATAGATTAAGTGAACCCGTATTCAGCAGTAAGGTCGCTAAGGTTCAGGATTACTTGGGGAGGAACTTCGATGAATTGATGAGTAAGGTAATTAAGGAGCAGGAGGAAATAGCTAAGGATTGGCCTAAATTAGTTTAAAATGATCTGCATAAAGGCTCCAGCATCATTGGCTAACCTGGGTCCCGGATTCGATGTATTGGCTATGGCAATTCAGAACCCATTTGACATCGTAGGGCTGGAGAGGATTAAGGAGCCCAACATAATAATAGAGGCAATGGGGCCCCATGGCTCCGCGCTTCCCCTGGATGCAACCATGAACGTGGTTGAGCCTGTTCTAGTTGGTGCAGCTAAGATGGCTAAGTATGAGGGTGGATTCAGGGTGAAGATATGGAAGGGCATAAAGCCGGCCAGCGGCCTTGGAAGCAGTGGAGCGGATGCGGCGGCGACCGCCTGTGGGGTAACTAAATTGCTTGGATTAAAGTTGAGTGATTGGGAATTATCCTGGTTAGCGGCCATGGGTGAAGCAAAGGCCGCCGGTTCACCGCACATGGATAATGCATCTGCCTCCCTCTTCGGCGGTTTCATAATAATTAACCAAGAGCTAAGGCGCATAATTAAGCTGGATACTTGGGATTTCCCAATAATCCTAGTCACCATGGGAAGCAAGCCCAGCACTCAATACATGAGAAGCCTATTGCCGAGAACAGTTGAGTTACGGGCCAGCGTACATAACTTGGCTGGGTTAGCCTCATTAATTCACGCCGTGATTAGTAGGGATCTGGATCTGCTTGGAATGAGCATTGAAATGGATGAATTGGCCACGCCATATAGGGCTAAGGCTTATGATCACTTGCAGCGAGTTAAGGAGACTCTGCATAGGTACGGCGCCCTCGGCGTAGCTCTCAGCGGCTCTGGTCCCTCCATGTTCGGCGTGTTTCGTGAGGAGCCATGCATTGAATGCATAAGGAGGGAATTAGGTAATGCATGGGTGATGCTGACGAGGCCCAGCAATTCCGGAGCAGTTGAGGCTGAGTGTCCATCCGAATTTAAGGGGGCTCCATGATTGCGGACCTCGATTTGGGAGGCGTCAAGGGAGTTGGGATTTCCCTTGGTTTCTTGGATTAAGATTTATATAATGCAAATAATAGGTGGCTCGTGCTTAATAGGCGGAGAGGTTTCCGGGATTCGCCGCTGCTGGTTGGATCCATTTTCTATCCCAAGGATAAGCTAGTGTTGAATAGGGAGACCGGGGAGTTCAAGAGAGCCGAGGCCGAGGCGGTTATCGGGGAGTACGTTGAGCTATGCACTAATTACGGCGTTAAGTGCACCATTGACGTGGAGGGGGAGACCGTGGAGGCGTTCCAGAAGTTCTTGGATTTCGTGGCCGGCATTGTGCCGAGGGATTGGGCGATAATGGCTGACGCCACGGCCAAGGATTTAAGGCTGGGCGTTGCTTATTGGGCGTGGCAAGTTGGGCTCAGTAATCGCTTAATCATTAATTCGATCGATTATAAGTCCCCCGTTGATGAGTTAATACATTATAGGGACTTCGGCGTGGCGGGGCTCGTTGCCGCCGCCTTCGATGTTAATCCAGGCAATAAAATAAAGGTAGCCGAGTCAATTATGGGGAAGCTCAGGGAGGCTGGGTTATTCAATTCATCGATACTCATCGATCTATCGGTGCTTGATGTTCCAGACATGGCTGCCACGGCCGCATTGATTCCCGAGTTCAAGGCTAGGATACCGAGCAATTTCCTGGTGGGCTTTGCTCCAGCCAATGTTGTCCCCACTTGGAAGAAGGTTGATGCGGTTTTGAAGGCGTTAAGGGAGAAGGGCATCAATGATGAGTACATGCAGCTGGTTAAGCCAACCATGAGGGCATCCATGGCCGTAACGGCCGCCATGTTTCCCTATATAGACTTCATCCTATTCGGCCCACTTAGGGAGGCCCTCTTGGATACCACAGTTGTTGCCTCGATTCTCTCCGGGGACTTCAAGATAATCGAGTGGAGGGATGAAGCGGTCGAGGAATCCAAGCCAGTGAGCAGCCCTAAGTCGCCTCGCCCATTCTCAGGCATGATTACTGACCTCAAGGCTGCTCTAGATGAGGCTGAGGCAAGAATAGATGAGACCAAGATAAATACGAGGGAGGCTCAAGGCCTTGATGAGCTCAAGACGCGGTTCTCCGCGGCCGTGGGGGATTTAGAGGATGGGGCTGTGGATCTCGCAAAGCAATTACTGGATATGGGTGTTTCCCCCCTGGAATTAATAGAATTGATGAAGAAGGGCATGGATGTTGTTGGGGAGCGGTATGAGAAGGGAGAGTACTTCGTGAGCGAATTAGTTATGGCTGGGGAGATAGGTGAAGGGGTCGTGAAACTGATAGAGCCATTCTTTAAGGAGAATAGGTCCGCCGATAGGGTTAAGGTAATTATAGGAACAGTGGAGGGCGATATACACAGCATCGGCAAGAACATAGTGAAGATGATGTTGATGGCGAATGGCTACGACGTAATAGACCTGGGCGTTGATGTGCCGGCCGAGAGATTCGTTGAGGAGGCCGAGAGGAATGGGGCTCAGGTGATAGGCTTAAGCTCCCTCCTCAGCACCTCGGCAATAAACATGAGGAAGGTTCTTGAGCTCCTCGATAAGAGGGGACTGCGGGGAAGGATACGCGTAATTATAGGGGGCGCCGCCGTCACTGAGGAATACGCGAAGAAGATAAATGCGGATGGGTACGCCAAGAATGCCGTGGAGACGGTGCGTTTACTGGATAAGTGGTTCAAGACCGCCTAGAATGAATCGGCATTGGCTCCTCGCATTTAACCATTATTCTTTAATGATAGTTATAATAGTATCGTTGATGCCTCTAACCATAAATAATTACCTGAGCAACATTATTGGCTTAGCTTCTTCGGTAAATAAGCATGAGCACTGGGAAAAAAGGTGATCCAACCGCGTTGGGAATATTCTCCTACGGCTTCACGCTATTCTTCCTATCAATATATGCAATGGGCCTTTATCCTTGGTCCGAGAGCATAGTTATGATAGCTCCTGCCCTTGTGTTCGGAGGATTATTTCTTTTGATAGCTGCTAATTGGGAATACAATAATGGAAATACGTTCGGTGCAACGGCGTTCGGAACATATTCGGCCTTTTTCTTATCATTTGCCGTTGCTCATATAGGCATATTCGCTTGGAAGTTTTCGCCCGTAATGGTGGCTCACTTCGTTGGCTTAATGGCCGTTGCCTTCACGATAATGACGCTCATATACTGGGTGGGCAGCTTCAAGATGAATTTGGCGCTGAATTTGACACTGCTCCTCCTTCTATTGACATTCATTCTTTATGCCGTGCCGCTGACTACATTGAATTCATACATGATGACCGCATTAGGCAGCTTCCCAAGCGCATTGAGGCCGGCGGGCTATATCGGTTTGTTGGATTCAATACTAACTATGTGGGTTGGCGCCGCCGTAGTGATAAATGATAGATGGGAAATGGCGGGCCTAAATCCCCCGATACCGGTGTTTCCCCTGGCGAAAAAGAAGCAGAATTAATGATAAAGCCTAGCTTTACCAGAGTATTCAGTAGCCTGCACCAAAGGCGGGTATCCAAGACCCCAAGGAACCCTCGCCCTAAAGGCGGGGAGGAGGTCGGATCCCCGATTACCTGCGTTCTTGGTTGGTTTCTGTGGTTGATAATTGAGGTGTTGTTAAGGTTAGGAAGGGCGTTCGCTCTGTTTGGTATGCTGTTAATGGTTTGCTTGGTAGGGTTCCGTATTTGGTTGGTTTGCCTGTGATGGTGACCTTGGGCATGTTGATAGGGGGTGGTTTCTACGTTGGCTTCCCCTTCGTCATTGATGATGCAGTCGAAACTTTTATAAATAACCTCCTATGCCACCTCTATAATTGCGGTGGCAGATCCTTTAGTGGTTCTGTCGCAGCCCTAGCAAACATAGGCATTAAAGTCCGTAAGACGGTGTGGAGTACAGCGATCATTTGCAACCCTGAAGACTGGGAATTGATAATAAAGGCCTTACAATCTTCAGCAGTAATGGCTCAGCTAAACCTTTAAATGGTTAACGGGTAGAGGGCAATTGGTATATTTTGAGGGGTTGAATTGACCCATATTAGAAAATGGTTTCGTGTGTATAAGTCGAATATTTAAGATATGAAACAATGAATAATTACGAGATAATTTATTAGTTTTAGGTTTTCGAGAAAATCAGCCACAGGCTGAAATCCATCCACTACTTGTTGGGGCGTTAAGTATTGCCGTGCCTGATGTTACATAATATATCTCTGTTGGATAGAGGGTCCAGGTAGTTGTTGCTGACGCAATTTGTCCAGAGACTCCATACCCATTTTCGCTAATGCCGAAATAAACGCTTGTCGTTTCGCCAACATTAACCTGAGACACGGGTGGTGAGAACGTAACCTGTGGCGCCTGTAGAGACCCCCATCCACTCCACTCCTGACCACCGATTGTTATTTCATTGTGGAATGTGTACCCAGGTATCCCGCTATTGTCTATCCATGCCGTAGCCCAATAAATGTTAGCTACGCAATCGGTGTCGTATTCTACCCATTGCTTTATTGTGAAAACTGTTAATCCGAACACGTCTTTACCCACCCATTCCATGGATACCGCGGGATCGTCGTTGCTGAGTATTTTTGTTTCTGGTTTAGTTATTATCATGGTGATGCTATATGGTATGTACTTGAGCAGTTCTGGGTCTGTTCTATTTATCTCTGATAATACAAANGTGCTCAGGGTATACGTTATTTCAGCTGTTGAATCATTAATCGACGCGGATGGCCCGAAATAATTCAATGTTATTTTGCTTCCCTTAATCGTGACCCAGCCCCTAAGTTCATTGGGTATGGGCAGTATTACTGCCCAATTTGACTTCATAAAAGCCCTCGGTTCAATATTATAGAGCTGCCTTAACCCATTGANGCTGGAGATGTTAAAGGTTAAGGTGGTTCCATTGGAGAGTGTTAGTACGGCTCTTCCACTACTATAGAACTGTAGCATAGGGTTGGGTACAACAGTACCGTTGGGGTAAACTGTGAAGCCAGGATTCACAGTATTAGTAATACTAGTTGGTAAGTAATACGCAAGAGAGCCATATACAATCGATAAGAGGGCCACTATGAGTAGGGCAGCCGAGATTAGCATTATAATACCCTTCTTACCCATAACCTTACCTATTGCCCCATAACCTTATTGCTTGATGACTCTTTAAACCCTCCGGGGCCATTCAGGCAAAATGCACATGTTGTTCACTATTCATTGACTTGAATTATTATGCCTATTAATTAGGGTTAATATTACTGCATTATTTTGTTAATTTAATTATGGGTGTTGATTGGGGTCATGTTGATATGAAGTGGTAGAGAGAATGATAAACCTCGCCCGTTAGGACGGGGGTAGCTCACATGAAGTGGTGAGGTTTTTAAATAGTGGGAACCAGCAATTTAATAGTGGTTTCGATAAAATTGATTGAACGAAGGGATGATTTCATCAAGTTCGTAGTGGATGGGGCGGAGCCTGGATTAGTGAATGCATTGAGGAGAACACTAATGGTTGAGGTACCCATAGTGGCCATAGATAACGTGATAATTCTCGACAATACATCGGTTCTGTATGATGAGATAATTGCCCATAGGTTAGCCATGATACCGCTCAGGACTAATCTGGATAAGATGCCTAAGATAGAGGAGTGTGAGGATGAATTAGTCGACCCATCCCTCTGCCAAATAAGGTACCAATTAAGCGTTGAGGCAAAGAAGCCCACCACGGTTTATAGTAAGGACCTAATACCGGATGATCCCGACTTCGCCCCTGTTCAACCGGATATACCCATAGTGAAGCTAGAGGAGGGGCAAGTCCTATCGCTGGAGGCATACGCAAAGCTGGGCAGGGGGAGAACCCATGCTAAGTGGCAGCCCTGCTTGGCATCCTATGGTTACTATCCCCGCGTAGAGGTAATTGGAGAGAGCGAGAACTGCGTGAAGTGCCTTGAGATTTGCCCCGGCGCATTATCCATCAAGAAAGGAAAAATAGATGTACTGGATCCCCTTAAGTGCACATTTGATAAGTGGAAGACATGCGAGGAATTATGCGGCAAGGCTATTAAGGTGGATTGGGATGAGAAGAAGTATGTTTTTTGGGTGGAGTCATTTGGTAACCTCGATATGAATGCGTTATTGAACGAGGCCTTCAGGATACTTAGGAGAAAGGGAGAAATATTGATCAAGTACCTGGAGGATGCCAGCAAGCCGAAACTGGAGGCATCCTCATCCCTAGAGTCCTCCCTGGAGGGTACAGAGGAGCATGAGGGCTCCGAGATAAGTGGGGAGGAGGAATTAGGGGAGGAGTAATTTCTAATATTTGGATCGAAGTTATGGAGGGAGTTGAAGCTTATCGCCTGGCTTCATTACTATGGTCTTCACGTGGGGACTTAATTTGCTTACTAGGTCAGTGAAGTCCTCGGGGTTTTGTTTTATTGGTGGGAACGTATTGAAGTGCATGGGTATCGCTATCCTGGGGTTAAGCAGTGAAACGGCGTATGCCGCTTCTCGTGGCCCCATGGTGAAGGTGCTGCCTATGGGTAGAAGCGCCACGTCCGGCTTATAGAGCCTACCTATTAACTCCATGTCGCTGAAAAGCCCTGTGTCGCCCGCATGATAAATCGTGGCCTCCGGAGCCTTTACTATGAAGCCGGCTGGGGAGCCGTGGGTGGAGCTATGCGTGGCGGGAACCATTATTGCCTCAATGCCATCGCTTAACTTGACGGTGCCGCTCATGTTCATTCCAATGGTGTTCTGCAATCCCTCCTTTTCCTCTAGGTGAACCATTAATTCGAATACGCCGACCACCGTTGCTCCAGTTCTCTTAGCTATCTCCACGGTCTCGCCCAAGTGATCCGAGTGGTCGTGAGTGACCAGTATGAAATCGACTTGCTTTAAATCATTAATTGAGACGGGGGACATTGGATTGCTTATCCAGGGATCTATGAGTATGGTTTTGCCGCCGGCCCTTAATTCGAACGCCGCATGACCAAGCCATCTTAGGTATGAACCGGACATGGGCGCATTTGCTTCCCCAAAATTTAAAAACATGACGCCTAATCCAATTTCTTGCGGAACCTTTATTATGATTCACCTACAGCGTTAATTCATGAGCGGCAAAATAAAATTATCATTCATGGAATCCGTACTCCCCGAGGGAATACCGTTCTCATACGCCGTCCTAGTGAGGGGCGGCCTCGGGATGGGCAAGACATTCTTTAACCAATATATCGCGGCCAACATGAGTAAAGAGGGCCACGTGCTCTACGTGTGCTTCGATGATGATCCCCGATCAGTCATTGAGGGAGTCACGAGGCTCGGAGGCAGGGAGGAGAACTTGTTCCTAATAAATGGATTCTCTCCCCAGATACAGTCGAAGAACGTCGTTGACACGATAACTGAGTATAACATAGATTCCCTACAGGGCTCGGTGGCTAATGCAGCTAAGAGGCTCGACGCTAAGCTTGTGATAATCGACTCGATAAATGATTACTTGGTGAGCATCGATCCAAGGGACATGATTAAATTCATTAAGGGCATGAAAGCCCTCTCCCGCGAGAGGGGATTATTGACCTTAGTGGTTGCCCACACGGGAACCGATGATATAAATAACTTGCTCGACACCATTGAGTACACGTTCGATGGAGTGATAGAGGTGGATGTGGATCCCACGCTTCAACAAATTGGCCTAACCATTAGGAGATTCAGGGTGAAGAGGATGAAGGGGGTGCCCAGCTCCATTAATTGGATACATTATGATATAATTAATGACGAAGTAACTATAGTGGATGTCAGCAAATTAATGATGATTATGAGGGAAGAAAAATGAGAGCGACGGCAATACATCGAATAAATGAGTCATTAATCCATTAATCTTTTAAAAGCCGAAGCAATATGGCAACGCATGGAGGATAACCAGGAAACAAATCGATCTTTCCTCAATACATAATGCGGTGCCCCCGCTGCGGCGCCGAGGTCCCGCCCTCTCCTCTATCATTCAAGTGTCCCCGCTGCGGTGAATTACTGGATGCAGTGATAGAGGAACCAACAATAAACCCGAAGGGGAGGGGAGTTTGGCGATTCTCATCCATATTGCCGCAGCCCAGGACTAAAATCACGCTGGGGGAGGGCTGCACCCCCCTCATTAGGCTACGCAGTGACTTGCTTCTTAAGTTCGAGGGCGCTAATCCAACGGGTTCCTTCAAGGACAGGGGAATGACGGTTGGAGTCAGCATAGCTAAGGCTGCCGGTGCATCATCCCTGGTAGTTGCATCCACGGGCAACACGGCGGCATCGGCGGCAGCCTATGGCGCGGCCGCTGGGACTGGAGGTTAAGGTGGCTTTACCGGATGGCCACGTCGCGGCGGGGAAATTGGCTCAGGCAATAGTTCATGGAGCAACCATACTCAAGATAAGGGGCAATTTTGATGAGGCGCTGAATTACGTGTTGGAGAAGGAGGCGGGGCGGAGCTATCCCCTTAACTCGTTTAATCCATGGAGGCTTGAGGGACAGAAGACAATAGCGTTGGAGATAATTGAGGAGGCGAGGATAGATAACGTGATAGTTCCCGTTGGCAATGCCGGTAACATATACGCCATATGGAAGGGATACAGGGAGGCAATGGAGGCAGGCCTCGTGGAGAGCATTCCCCGATTAATTGGGGTACAGGCCGAGGGTGCTAGTCCAATAGCGTCGGCGTGGGCAATGGGGAGGGAGGAACTGGTTCCAGTGAAGCCGGAGACCGTGGCTTCAGCGATAAGGATTGGGAAACCGGTTAATTGGTTCCGCGCTTGGAGGGCCGTCAAGGCCACTGGCGGTGGCTTCATGAAGGTAAGCGACGAGGAGATAATTAATGCCCAGAAAGCATTGGCCAGGATGGGCATCTTCGTGGAGCTCGCCAGTGCATCCACGTATGCAGCGTACTTGAGACTAGCGGGAAGCGGTGAATTAAGCGGCTCAACCGTTCTAATAGCGACGGGACACGGCTTAAAGGATCCCGATGCAGTTGCTAGATACTTGCCTCGCATAATTGAGGTGTATTGATCCCCTCCTCGCACTAAACAGTAGACCCAAAAAACGCCTCCATAAATAGAATTAAGCAGTTCCAGGAGGTTTATGTGGTTCGTGCCGTGGTCGACAAGGTCGACCTCCGGCTGGAGAAGTGACCAGCCTAGCGTTCACCAAAAACAATAAAAAACTTGTGAGGAACGAACCAAGCCAAAGCCATGCCTTATTATTAAGTAACTGATCCCCTCCCTCTCCTGAGGGGCGAGGGCTCCCTTAGGGGCGATTCATAGTTCGTGGTTCACCGCCCCCTCATCACTTCATCGCTGGTGGGGTTCACCCACCCCCGTTCATCCAGCGGTGGACCACGTAGGCCCTCAACCCATTACCCCCACCCATCACCACGGAGCCCCCAGATCCCAGGGACTCGGGGATATGTAGAGCCCTTATCGGGCACCCCTTATGGAGACACGCTTCGCTTTAAAAGAAACTACCGTACCCAGCACCTGGAAGGGGTGAGACCCATCATTCATATTGTCAAGGTTCTCATTATGGAGAAGGATTTATAAGCCGTGAAGCATTCAATACCTGTGCCCGAGCAATCCACGTCCAGGATAATAGAGATAACTCACTTCAGCAAAGATAAGAAGCCCAATAAGTTAACCATTGATGCACAGCCCCCATCAATTAATGAGAATGGGTTCCCAGAAGAGGGGGGCTACTTCTTGAGGATTGGGGACGCCGTTTTCCACTTGACGGAGGCCGAGGCCGCTCACCTAGCCTTAACCCTATTAGAGACGCATAGGCAACACACTCTTCAATTCACAAAGATATCAGGCGAGCGAAGAAAGAAGGGGGAAGAAGCGGAGTAATGGGTAAGGCCTACTCCCCAGCCCTAAAACAAGGGGGTTTATTGATCACTGACCCCCTCCCCGCCTTTAGGGTTCCCCGAGGCCTAGAGGGTTACGCCCCATTACGGGCGCTACTCGGTCATCCCCACCAGCCGGTATTGCGGGGTCGGCCCCCACTCCCCATTCCCAAAGAATTGACCGGCCGAGAGCCCCATTCCCAGAGATTTCTAACTTTACCCAGCCCTAAAGGACGAGGTTTGCCGTTCGTTTTATCATTGAGGCTTCTCGCCGCCGGTTAGGGCTTGCTCCAGTATCGCGTGTAACCTATCTAAGCCGCTTCGAGTCATTGAACTAACTGGTATTGGAATGGATGTTGATCCCATTGCCTCTATTATCTGGATTATCCTCATATTCAACTCAGCCTCGAGTCCCTCGGATTGCAGGCTAAGCTCTAATTGCTGCGGGTTCTCAACCCATGAAACCACATCATCCACGAGATCCGGATCCAGTAAATCAGACTTATTTAGAATATTATATTGGGTCTTCTGGAACCTGTATTGGGCCGATAATGATAATAATAAATTAGATACGAGGCCGGAGGGAGTCCTTGCTTGATTGGAGTCAATGGTGAATAGCACAAGCGACTTCTCGGCGGATAATCTATTAACCAATAAAGAACCGGAACCCCTGAACGCGAATATCTCCATTTGACCAGGGGTATCTATGATCAAGTAATCAGGCTCAAAGGCGCTTATTTGCTCCCGTATCTCATCAACCCTAGTTATCACGAGATCCATTGCGGCAATCATGGATGCATTAGGGCCTAGTTTATACTTTCTCATTAATTGCCTGGCATTAACTTGATCCCTAATATCTATGTCTGGAGTATATGGCAAGTACTCCGCCGCTGGATCAAGGTTAAGTATGGCTACCTCGCTTCCCTGNTCCTCAAGGTACTGGGATAATGAGGACGTTAATGTGCTCTTCCCGCTCCCGGCGGTGCCCACGATGAATACAGTCAGGATCGAGGCCCCACCTCCCTGCTTGACTTAATTATCTTAGCTACCTCAATCAAGACTTGCCTCCTCTTCATGTTGCTTCCCTCTGCCTCCACGTAACCGCTCGCGGCATCATCGAACCAAAGCATTGGATACCTCTTTTCCGGGTGAGGCTTTGGCTCAAGGCCTNGTTTAACCATGGCGGCCGCTATTTCATCTAGGCTTGGGTCCCGGACAGCTAAGGATCGCGGCACGGCCCTACCCCTGCTTCGGGGAACGGAGGCAAGGTTCACTCGCCAAATTATTAAGCGGCCGCGCCTCATTTATTTTCCCTATTTAAGGAGAACGGCATTCAATACGCCGTCCTGTCCCGGCCTTGATGTGACTACTGCCCTGCCTGCCTCGGTCTCTATAATGGTGCCCTTAACTATGATGCCCTTCTTAAGGAAGTCCTTATTGGCAGGCGTATCAATGATCTTGATTATCTTGGACTTAATGGTCTTACCTGTGGATGCATCCACAACATTGGCGTACTGCGTCCTCAGTAGCCTAATCTTGACTACGCCACCATATGACCTATCCCTCTTAACCTCTAACTCCCCTAGCCTAGTATTTGTGGCGGGGCCGCCGCCTAAGTGCTTCGGCTTCACCTTATAAGTCCGCAGCCTGTATCCTCCGCTTATCTTCCTATTATCATTCCCCTGGAAATAGCTAAGTAACTTCACCATATTAATTCATCCATGTGATCCTGGCTTTAAATAGATTGCGTGAGCATGAAGCAATGCCAAGCCACAGCGCCTCCTCCGCGCCTTTCATGCGCCGGACTCAAAAATTGCCTAAATAATGCAGAGGTTATTAATTGCGCTATTTCGCCTCGTTGCTCTTCATGCATTGGCGGCCTCCGTGTCGCCCATTTGATTAATGGCCTCTATCCTCACCACGTTATCCGCGCTGTTCTCAAATGAATCTATGTGGGACGTGATCAGCACCACATCTATGCTGGATGAAATGTCCCGCAACCATGCGGCTACCTTGGCTCTATGCTCGGCATCCAAATGCTCAGTGGGCTCATCAAGCATAATTATGGGGATGCGCCCAAGTATTACCTTAGCCATGGCGTACCTAAATATTAGGGCCACCAAGTTTTTCTCCCCCATGGATAAGGCCTCGAGCGGAATCTCCTTGCCGTCGCCCCTCTTAACGTAGATATCATAATCGCCATCCATCCTGATATCGACGTAGGCCTCCTTGTGCCGCAAAGCGGTGAATGCCTCCCTTAATTCCTCATTCATTGCATCGATGAATGCCTTACGTATGAGGGGTTTCGCCGCCTCCACGGCGTCGCCTAACATATTCAGCGTTGATAGGGATGATTGAAGCCCCCCTAATCGCCGCCTCGCTTCCTCCAGCCTACTCCTAATATTGCTCTCTTCCTGCCGCGTCTTCTCGGTCTCATTAATTAATTGAGTTAATGCTCCCCTTAATTCGGCTCCCATTGCCCTTACCTCCTCTAGTTTCTTCTTCGTCTCCTCTAGTTTCTTCTTCGTCTCCCCCGCCTTCACAAGCATTGGCTCTAAGACCTGTAGTCTAGCCGTTATGTTTTCCCCCTCCCTCTGAACCTCAATTAATTGTTCCCTCAGCATTGCCGCCTCGTTCTCCGTATGGCCGCTTAATTGCTCCATTCGCTTCCGGTATTCCTCCTCTATTTTCTCGTACTCCTCGGCCTCGCCCCTTATCCCCCTTATTTCCTCCTCTATTTTCTCGTACTCCTCCCCCCTCGGCTTGAGCCTCTCTATTCTGTTCCTGATATCCCCCAACTCCCCCTTCACTTGATTCAATTTATTGTCTTCCTGATTGATGCGCCCCTCGAGATCCTCTAGCCGGCCCCGTTTCCTAGATAATTCGCTCCGCAACCTATTCAATGCCTCCTCTGCATCCCTAAGCCTCCTCTGCGTCTCCTCTATTTCCCGCGTCTTCTCCCTTAACCTATTCCTTAATTCCTTGGCCTTATCCTCCCGTTTCCTCAGTAGTTCCTCTGCTTCCGTAATTGTGAGGGACCTACCGCACAGGGGGCACGTGGATCCCCCTCTCCTCAATAATTCGATCTCCGTCTCCACGTGCTTAAGCTCTACCTCTATAGCTGCCCTATTGTTCTCCGCCTCCCTTAACTGGCTTCGAGCCCTCTCCATGGTCTCTCTCATCTCCTCCTCTTTCTTCTCCAGCTCCTTAATCTCCCCCCTCAACTCCTCGGCCTCGCTTTTTTCCTGCTCCAATTCATACTCTATATCCATTAATTGATCATCCTTGATCGCAGCCTCCTTCTCGAGCTTGCCTAATTCCTCGTGATCCTTCCTTAACTCCTCCTCCCTCTTCCTTAATTCGCCGTATCGCTCCGCCTTGGGTCTCAAAGCATCTAGCCTCTTCCTTAACTCCTCTATCCGCTTCCGCTCCTCAACTACGCTCCTCAACTCATTCTCTAATCGGCTTAGCTTAGCCTTGAGGTCCTTCTCCTTATCCATTAATTGCGATAATTGGATCCTCAGGGTATAGGCTTCCCTCTCTTTCTCCTCCAGTCCCCTCGCCTCGCCCTCCAACTCGGATAACTTAGCCTCCAACTCCTTTCCCTCCTTCTCTTTTTCCATTAATTCACCATTAATTCTAGTTATCCTCTCCTCCATTTCCTTTAATCTGGTAGAGGTCACGCTTAACTGCCTGCTCAATTCCTTTGCCTGCCCATCAAGGGCCGCCACATCTTTCTCAATGCTTCTCCTGATCTCCTTAATGACTGAGTCCTGTAATTTAGTTAATGCATCTATCTTTATGACCGAATCCAGCCTATTTCGTCCTGACTTATCGTTATCCAGTATAGCTCGGATCTCTCCCTGCCTAATATACAATAACCTAGTGAATAGGTCAGCATCTATCCCCAGCATCTTCTCAATGAAGGCGGTCACCTCCTTATCCCGAGCAGCCACCTTGTGTCCATCCCCATCAATGATATAGGTTTGATGCGCATCCAATTTATCGCCTGCAATAACCCTCTGAACAGTGTATTGATCATCCTCTCCAGCCAAGGTGACCCTAACCTTAGCCATGCCGCGGCCCAGTTTAACGAAGCTCTGCAGCTTCACCCCGCTCTTGCGCGCCCACTCGCTTCCATATAATGCGAAAGCCACTGCATCTAGGAAAGTGCTTTTCCCAGCCCCATTCAGGCCATGTATGAAATTGATTCCACGCGTTAAAACGACTTTACCGTTGGATATGCTCCTGAAATTACTTAACTCTACTTCCCTTATCAATGAGGATCGCCCCCAGAGTTAAGTCCTATGCTTCTCCTTATCACGTTAATGGCCTTCTCCACCTCTCCCTGCTCCACAAGCGATAATGCCTCTAGAACGGAATTGATCAATCCGCTCGCCCCCTCCCCGGCTCCCTTCATGTTATTTATCAATATGTTCCTTATTATCTCATTAATGCCGTAGTACTGCACCCCGCCAGTGTTAACATTGCTTCTTCGCCTTAGATCCATATCTATATCCACCTTCAAGGCATCAAAGCGATCCCTTAAGTCCCTTAACCCGTAATCCCTTAACTTATAGCCATCATGCATTACCCCCCTTAACTCCACAATAACATATGCATTGCTGATCCCTATTTTACCTAGGGCATTCACTATGTTCTCCCGCACCCTGTTGGGTTCATCCCCATTAATCCCCACAATTAACCTAATCATTCTCCGCCTTGGCTCCAGCCTAACCTTACTCATCACCACGTCGCTGCCAACATCAAGCAGTAGAAACCCCTTCTCATCCTGGGGCTTCCTAAGCCTTAACTCTCCCCCAATCAATTCATGAGTCTCGAACTCGCTTGCATCCCATATTTCCAGGGAACCAGCATAGGCCCCCCTCAATCTTGGGTGCCGCAGTGCATGTTCATGGATATGCCCCAATGCGTAGTATGGTTCTTCGGGCAAATCATCACCCACGGTGAAGTAATCCAAGTCAGGCATTGAGTATTTATAGGGGGTCCCCCTCACGTATTGATGAAGCATAACTATGGCTCTGCGCCGCCCATCCATCATTGATCTAATCATGTTGCCCAATTCATGGCTCTTCTCCCCAGGCCTGCATCCAAGCCCAATCACCCTAACATCGCCTAGATCCACGTATTCATCATCTAGGAACCTCAGTACGCCCGTATTGCCTAGAACCCTAAGGGGATTCTCCGTTGGATTTATTGGGGAGGCATCGTGATTGCCCCGAATCGCGAAGACGCTTAAGCCAGCGCTTCGAAGCGCTGTGAATCCCCTTATGGCTGTCATGTACATGCTTGGAGTCGGCCTAGCCCCATCAAACACATCACCCGTAACTAGTACCGCCTCCAATCCCTTTTCATCCCTTAACTTAACCAACTCATCGACTGCGTTTAGGAAAGCCTCCTCATAATCCTTAGCCCTGGCGTCGAGTCCATATTGCCTCCGCCCCAGATGTATGTCGGATATGTGAGCAAGCAGCACGAACCTAGATAATAGGGTCCACCTTGAAAAACATTCCCAAGAAGGATAATACGCGGTGGCAACGAAAACTTTTGGGCAGCATGATGAAATGATCCTCCGCACTAAAGGGCTAGGGTTACCGCATCGTCACGATAGAAAGCCCCCAATCCCTTAAGGGAAGGGAATCATATTCCTGCTCAGCGAATAATAGGAATATATAGGAGCGGCCCAGGGATCAGCATGTCGTACGAGATGAGCGTTCAAGATTCATTGAAGGAATTCATGAGGATTTATCCGCAGGGCGTTACCATTGTGACCACCAGACAAGGGGATAAGCCCATCGGCATCACCGTTAGCGCATTTACATCGGTATCCATGGAGCCTCCCCTCGTATTGGTCGCTATATTCAAGTCATCCTCCATATCGCGCCCCATAATTGAGAGCAATTTATTTACGGTTAACCTGCTTCCGGAGGATGCTGCTCAATTATCCCAATTATTTGCCTCTAACGAGAAGCCCACAAATGTTTTTGAGGCCGGCCCATATCCATATATTACGCAATCATTGGCGTCCCTGGGATGCAGTTTATGGAAGATAGTGGATGCGGGGGATCACTGGTTATTCCTGGGGCTAGTTAGGGATGTCAAGGTAAGAAGGCATGGGAAGCCATTGGTGTATCATGAGAGGCAATACACCACCACATGTTGATGAAATAGGCGAGGCAAGGGGAATTAGAGGGAGTAGGCGACTCCCTTCTCGGTAGTCCTTATGTTTCCCGCGACTTGCACTAAGATCGATTTAATGGGTATGGAGTTCAAATAAATATTGGCGGGGTCCTTGTTAATAGAGACTTGGTACGCTACTTCCTCGGCCGTTAATTCCCTTCCCATTATTAATTCCCTTACCTTCTCCACCAATTTATTGCAGTAATTTATGTTAAACTCTATTAATTCCTTGGCCTTCTTGGAGTCCAGGTAAGTAGGGCCATGCGATATCACCACCTTCTCCACTCCCCCAACCAATTCCCTCAACTTATTGAGGGACTCCATGGCGGCCCAGAAATCCGTATAGAACGGCACGCCGAAGCCCTCGATGACTCTTTGGCCAAAGAAGGAATCGCCGGCATATAGGACATCGCCAAGCAGGTAAGCCACGTGGCCCGGCGTGTGCCCAGGCAGCTTTATCACCTCAACCTCTGGATCACTGAAGTTGAGCTCCAGGTTTTGCTTGACTAAGTCGAATGTAAATATTGGCGAGTCCCGGGAGCTGAAGCCATACGTCATGGCCCGCCTCCCCATTAATGTGAGGGACCAATAATCCTCCGGCGGCAAGTACTTAGCCTTAGCGCTCCTGGTTAGGCCGGCTATGTGGTCGCTATGGCCATGGGTTGCTAACTGCACTTCACCATTAAGTTGAAGGGAGGCATTGCGTCCACCTTGATCTATAACGATGCGTCCATCATAGATTAACGTGTTCGGGCTGCCGGGAATCACTTCAGTATTCCTGGTTAGCTTTATTATATTCACTTTATTATTGCCGCGGCATCCATATAAAAACCTTCATGTGAATAATTTGATAAAATGGACGACAACCCTCGTCCTCTTAGGGCCATCTTGAAAAGGGCTACAAACATTGTGGTTCCAACGGTGAGGAAACCGTTGTCTTTCCTAGTGTTGCATAACTGAGTGGCGCCCGTAATGGGGTGTAACCCTCTAGGCCTCGGGGAACCCAAATGGCGGGGAGGAGGTCAGAATAATGCGCAGCGTATTCCTAAGCGTCGATGGGAGTTAATATTATTAATGCATTTATAGCTTATAATCGAATGGTAGCCGTAGATTTATCGGTACCCATACGTAATGGAATGTTCTTTTACCCGGGGGATCCGGAACCCAAGGTGGAGATCTATAAAACAATCGAGAAGGATGGATACAATATGCATAGGCTAGTGATGGGCACGCACACGGGCACTCATGTCGATGCCCCAAATCACTTTCTGCCTAATGGATTAACCCTGGATAAATTGGATCCATTAGCCTTTAGCGGCAGCGCAATCGCGGTTGCGTCAAGGGAGAGGGTAGTGCATGCGTCTGACTTGGAGGGAGTGGGTAGGGTTGATGTCGTGCTGGTGTATACTGGCACAATTGAGGAGTTGGGAGGAGGTGCGATAAACGTGGGAAGGATTGGGGTGCTGGATGAGGGGGCGGCCAGGTTATTGGTGGGTAAAGTTAAGGCGGTCGGCATAGATTCGCCATCCATTGGGTCCCCCGAGGTCCATAGGATCCTTTTATCTCACGGCGTAGTCATCATTGAGAACATATCCTCGAGGGTTAAGGAGTTGGTGGGCAAGTCATTTCAATTATATTGCCTCCCCATACTTGTGGGGGATGCGGATGGGGCGCCAGCCAGATGTGTGGCGATCCCTTAAAATGAGGCATTGCTTTTCGGGGAAAGAGCAGTCAGCAGGCTCATAAAGCATCACTTGCTCAGTTGGCTCAGCATCATCATGCTGGTCCAGGGGAGGCAATGCTTTTAAAGATTTTATGCAGCTATTCTTCCAATGAATAATTTACAGCTATGCTATGTAGAATATTATGGTTTGCCACGGGTTCCCTCAATGATAGCAGTATATGGATTAGCCGTTCTATCAATAATACTGTTTTTTTACATTCTACAAGTGAGATTAAGGAAATACGGCGTTGGGCTCTGGGAATTCATATCCATAATACTAAGGGGTTACCGGGCTTGGTTACCGTTCCTAGGCGATGTGTTGAGCCATAGGAGGTTCCTGAGGGATGAGAGGCTTGGGGGAACCGCCCACTTAATGATATTCTACTCCCTCGCCGCATCGCTGCTCGGAACCATACTGGTCGCCATTAATCAATACGCGGGGATCCTGCTCTCCACACAGGTCTACTGCGGGTCCCTCTTCCTGGCATATAGTGGATTCGTAATGGATGTGACGGCGTGGATCATGGTTATCGGTTCCCTCCTAGGCATGTATAGGGTCATTCAGAGGAAGGGCCTCTACACCAGGATGGAGTACTTCTCAAATATTGGCTTCCTCGCCGGCTTGATTTACCTAGCTGTCAGCGGGGCCTTAATTGAGTCATATAGATTCGCGGAGAGGGGCCTAACCCAATATGCCGCCTTCATGCCTAACGCATACCTCTTCTCTCCACTCCACATCTCGAGCCTAGATTACATGCTTCTCTATTACTCGCATTTCCCCATAGCGTTCCTACTAATAGCGATACTGCCCGCCACAGCTATATTCCACTCAGTGCTTGGGCTCTATAATTACATTATTAATTACGGTAGGCCCCTAGGAGAGCTGAAGAAGCCCTTTGACTTGAGGGAGCTCCTTCAAAAGGAGAATCCGGAGATGCCTAAGGTAGGTTACTCCAATGCATCCGAGATACCTAAGCTAAATAAGCTTGAGGCCCTGGCATGCACTGATTGCTTTAGGTGCCAGGATAATTGCCCCGCCTATGCTGTTGGGCGGCCGCTTTCCCCCACATTAATAATGACTAAGATAAAGCAGGGATTGGATGCGGGTCAAGATAAGTTGATTGATGGTTCGGTGCTGGATGATGAATTATGGGCATGCACGACTTGTGGGGCATGCATGGAGGCTTGCCCAGTTTACATTAGGCACGTGGATTACATCATTGACATGAGGAGGGACCTAGTGATGAATATGAGGATGGATCAGAAGAAGAGCAGCCTAATCCTGAACTTATCCCAATCAAGCAATTCCCTGGGCATGAATAATATGGGGAGACATGACTGGTTGCGGGAACTCGGCGTTAAGAGCATTCAGGAGAATCCAGGCTTTGAGTACTTATTCTGGGTTGGATGCATGGGCAGCTTCGATGCGAAGGCGAAGGAAATAGTGAAGTCCCTAATAGAGATACTGAGGACGGCTGGGGTATTGGATAAGGTGGCCGTGCTTGGCGATGAGGAGACTTGTTGCGGCGATCCTGCCAGGAGGCTCGGGGAGGAGGGGCGATTCCAGGAAATCGCCATGGCTAACATAGACCTATTCAATAAGTACGGCGTTAAGAAGATACTAACGATATGCCCGCACGGCTTTAACACGTTCAGAAACGAGTATCCAAAGCTTGGATTGAGCGGCGTTAAGGTCATTCATCACGTCGAGCTGATTAAGGAGTTGATGGAGGAGGGGAAATTAAAGTTGAATGTTGATGTTGGGAAATTGACAATCCATGACCCATGCTACTTGGCCCGCAATAATGATGTGGTTGAGCCCCAGAGAATAGTGGTAAGCAAGCTCGGCGACCTAATTGAGGTCGAGAGGCACGGCAAGAAAACCTTCTGCTGCGGAGCAGGCGGCGCCAATTACTGGTATGACGTGCCGGAGAAGAAGAGGATAAGTCACGAGCGCTTCGAGCAATTAACCAAGACAGGGGCCGACACTATCGTGACCCTATGCCCATTCTGTAATGCCATGCTTGACGAGGCATCGAGAGCCAAGGGATCAAGCGTGAAAGTAATGGATATATCCCAAGTAATACGTAAATCCATGAATGGAGAATAGTTAGAATTATGGGCCTCGTTAAGCCCCATCGCCGTGATCATGAGGAGGACGTGGCTTCGCGATGAAAGGACCCGGAATCACAAAATAATCTATTTATAGCTTCTTAACTGAGGAGCTTGCTCAGTCGTGGCTCTAGATGGGCATGTTCAAGGATTTAGGCGATGAGGACTATAGAACGTTAATGAGGAGAATAGATGTGTTGCAGGGCGACGTGAAGGAGGCCATATGTAAGTACCTAGAGCTGGGAATGATTGTTGACACCAAGGGGAAAGCCTATGTAACGCTAAATGGTACCTTAATTCTACAGGATTCACCGCTTGCGCCGGAGCTCATTAGGAGCGGGATCGGCATGG
>LOBW01000015.1 GCA_001516585.1 Thermocladium sp. ECH_B | reverse complement strand
AGCTTATAAATTATGAAGGCCAATGATAAGGATAATAGAAGCGAGGCAAAGTAACCCATTATTATCATATATACATAATTGGCATTAATAAACCTAAACCTATGCGCAAAGGCTAGTCCAAGCAATGCACCAGTGACGCTGAGGGTCAATGTCATGGGTATTGCAAGAAACGTGGCCACCTCCATAGCTATGAACACGGATAATTGAGCTGATGCGCCTGTTAATGGGCCGAATCCATACATTCTACCATATGCACCCAGAGTCCTGCGCCCACCTATAACTGCGCCCAGTACCGCAATTGCTGATATAAGTAATAAATTGCCAATGCTTGGACCCGAGAGGGCCCAAACCAGTCCCAAATTATTGGCCCCAAAGGAGAATGCCACCATGAATGAGAGTATTATCATCAATATCTTAAACATGGCTATGTACCTTATTGGATTCGCCGCACTGTAATACCTTATTATTAGGTAAACCACGTATGAGAACACGGCAATTAGTATTGGGGTGAGGAACCAATAACCAATAACTACATAGAAATTACTTAATAGATAACCGTTAACCAAATGGATCCCATTTATGGACATATATAGAGAGTTAGTTATTGACATGGGTATCCTGGAGCCCTCGCCTATAGTGAAGACCACTAGGCTAACAGCGAATAGAACTAAACGCGCAGAATCACCCACGCTATAAACATTCATGCTTCGTCCCTGGATAACTAGTCCAGCGACGTAACCTATGGCAGTCATTAATATGGCTGCTTGCGGTCGTATTAACCTACTTCCAACCACTGGGCCAACTATTAGCGATAAATTATTAGCAGATACGAGGAATGTCGAGAGAGCCATCAATACATATGCAGCAACTATGTAAGTCAACATCATGATCCAAGACTCCTCAATATAGTTATTATCATGAATGATGCGTCCTTTATTGAATCCATCACGTCATCAACTTCGAATATCATGTTGAGCAAGCTAAGGAATTCGGCATAACCCATGTCCTTTACCTTACCATATAATTCATCAATTGCATTATCCTTCACGTCATCAACCATTTCCTCCAGCTTCTCTATCGCCAGCGTATATTCCTTAGTTGAAGTATATGTTCCCCCCTTATTTATGGAGTCCAGTACCTCCATTAAATCCTCTAATCCACGCCTGGTTAATTGAATCTCCTCCCTAATGGATTTCTGTATCATTGAAAGCACGATGGGAGTATTGCAGAGGGTTAATGCCCTCCTCATTTCCCTCGCTAAAACATAGGTTTTATCCAGTATATCATCTATTTTTCCCACAAGCATCTCCACGTCGCCTATGAGTGGAGTGGAAATGGCTCCAGAGGATATTTCCTGGGTTAATTCCCTACTTATGGAGTCACCTTGATTCTCCAATATAGATACCTCGGATATTATTGATGAAATATCTTGCGAGGAGGGATTCGACGATAGGGATTCCAATAATGTGATTGCCTTGTGGGCTAGCTCTATATGCCGCCTCAAGCCGCTAAATAGCTCCGCCTCCCCCCGTATGAATGGATTAAGCAACCTAGCAAACATGTTTCGCATAGAGCGTTGTTCAGGGATTCCACCTTTAAAAATATAATTATTATAGCTAGAAGAATTCAATATAGAAATTGAGGACCTAAATATTTGGGGAAATACAATTTCTTAGTGCAGCTCCGGAATGAGGATTCCTGAGCCGAGTATTTAGCCATTGATTGCAAACAATCATAAGAATTGATTAAGGCCTCCTAAAGAGAGGGAATCCCAGGTATTATTTCTGTGAGTGAGGGACATCGTTTTAAGGGTGAGAGGCATGTTTGGCATATGGCATTAAATGTTCAAAGAAGTATCCCGTTTCCCAGAGTTAGCTTGAATAAATTATTGGCATATATAGAGGCAGTTGGCGATAATTATGGATTAAGGAAGGGCGATGTGAGGAATAAGAACTTAGATATCGGTAAAGGAAAGGGCGATATAACTAGGTTCTTCCTACGGATCGGCATAGTGGAGGAGAATGGAGAAGCAATCGAATTAACTCAACATGGCTGGGCAATATATAACTCTATAAAAATGGGGGCAGGAGCAAAACAGTTGCATTCATATTTGATGAATGCACTTCCGCAATATAAACTATTAATTGATGTGCTGCTGAAAAATGGATCAATTAATGAGGATGAATTATTCAATTTATTGAATGAGGAGATAAGACGATTATCGCCATCCTCTTGGATAAATAAGGTTGCATTTAAGGCGCTTCTAGGATTGTTAATTGATGCACACATAGTTGTTAAGGTCGGCAAAGTGATTAATTACACTAATGGAGATATGGTTATGAGAATCAAGACTTGCATAGATACCAATAAAGTCAAGCTGGGGGATTATTACCTGCTTAGCATAAATAAACTCAGCAAATGCATAGGCATGCAAATTAATGTAAATGATATAAAAGTTGGAACCATAAGCAATGCCCCGGGCGATTCCATGATAAAGATAGCAAATATAGATGAATTTATAAAATCATTGATAATGATCCTAGAAAAAAGGCAGTAAACTACCTAGCCCTAACAGGCCCTCGCGGCAAAGATAAGAAGCCCTCAAAGAAACGCTTAACTGAAAGCCCATTGCCCCATAAAGTTAAAAGCCACTTAGTTGCTGCCCTTTACATGATGACGATCTCGAGTGCTGCCAAAGTGATGAGAGGCTCGCATCACTGATCCAAGGGGAGCCGTTTCATCCCATCAAGTTCATTTCCTCAATATTTATTATTGTTATAATTTCGAGGAAATTTTAGGTCAATAAAAACGAGGACGAGGGAGTCTACATAAAAGGAGGGCTTAAATCCTATCCGGAATATACAGAGCTGGAGACCGCTTCTGGGGCGGAGATTTTCCGCATTTGTTGACCTCCTCCCCGCCTTGAAGGGGCAGGGGTTGCCGATCCTTTTATTAATGATTAATGCTTGAATCTCTTTGGTCTAAGATTCTTGCTTTTGCACCTCCTGCATTTCTCGGCGTTTATTGGATTTCTTGCGCCGCAATTCCTACAAATCCAGTAGCCAAATCTATGTTCTATCGCAATCCGTAGCTTTTCTTGATCTGATATAGGCATGAGGAAGCCCTTCATGGCTTCTTTTTTAAGCCTTCCGCTCTGAACTCAATGAAAACGCCATTATCGATTGCCGATGATGGAGCTTGTATGCCATTTTCTCTAGGCTATACATGTAATTACATTTTAGTTTGCCTCCATCCATGGGAATGGGTCATCGCCTCTTATTGCTCATATCTATTGAATTAATTTTCAATTAATTGCTAAACGTTTAACAATGCTTATATCAATAAAGGCACCGCATCAAACTCATGGGTGGGGAACTCAAGAAGAATGCAACTGGTTTTCTAGGTCTCTTATATAATTCGCTTGCTGGCCAGGCCCCAACGTATAGCATAGCCGGTGGAGCGGCTCTAATAATGGGCACGGCATATGCTGCTGCGCCGTTGGCAATGCTGCTCACGACGCTGGGCGTCATGACTATGGTATATGCAATATACGTGCTTTCTAAGCGATACCCAAACGCAGCTAGTTTCTACGCGTATCCGGCTCATGCCCTTAATTCATATATGGGGTTCTTGAATGGAATGATCTATATAATATACAGCTTGATAGGATTATCATCGGTGGCAATAGCTTTCTCATACTTATCAACTGAGGCTATTTATGCAGTAACTGGTAACCTGATTAATCCATTGCCATTGGTGCTTATTCCACTTGCCGCAGCCATGATAATATCCATTAGTGGAATAAGGCCAAGCATACGAGTGGAGGCCCTTCTTACATCAATAGAGGTCGCAATATTGGCATTATTCATTGCTTTAAGCATTTACAGTAAATGGGGGGAGGCATCATTATTTCCATTTACTCCAGCCGCCACATATGGCAGCACCATAAGCGGTGTATTGGCCGGCATTGGCGGAGGCTTGCTTTTCTCCGTGACTTACTTTATGGGATTTGAGACAAGCACCCAGATAGCTGAGGAGNCGCGTAAACCCGGTGAGACGGTGCCGCGTGCTACGCTTTTTGCCACCTTATTAATGGGGTTACTCTATATGGCCGTAACATATGTTATTCTCCTTAATATAGGGTTCAGCGAGGAATCCATAAATGGATTCGTCACTGCGGCGGAGGGTTTCGGCGTGAATCCCATATTTACATTAATTAAGCACTACTTGGGCTTCTGGGGATTAGTTGCCTTCTCGTTATCGGTAATATTTAGCGTATTTGGCTGTTATTTAGCTACGCTGAACGCCACTGCACGCATGCTTTTCGGCATGGCTAGGGATGGACTTCTTCCCAAGCATTTAAGTAAAATACATGGAAAATACTTAACGCCAGTAACCGCCATATATGCATCGACAATGGTGGCAGGGGGCGTGTTGATCCCATCATATATAGCGTCATGGGTCCTCGGCGCATCTAATTGGGTGCAATTAACTTATGGAGCAATGGAGTACACGTATGCCGTAGATTCGCTTTATTACGTATTGAGCCTAGCAATAATAGCGGCAGCTGCCTCCAGGGTGGTCAGCAATTATGGCAAAGCAGTAACCATTGGAGGCGCGGCTTTAATGTTGGTTACATTTTATGAATCCGCTCAATATATGCCAATAGATTACATTGTAATTGCTTCCGTGGCATTAATAATAATTATTGAGGCGGTGGCTTTGAGAACTAAACTAAGAAATCTAAGGGTAACAATGAATGCCTAATTCATGAATGCTCGGAGCCCCGTGATTTTACGGCTTTAGGAAGCGGATCTGTGGTTTATTCTGTACGTGATTAGTTGTCTATTAGACCTAAGATTAACGTTAATTACCAGTAAAAACTTGTATATCGCAATGATATTGCTGCGATTTTGACAATAAATAATTTATACTAGTTAGCTAACACGTTATATGCTTGATATAAAGAAATACGTGGAATCAATAGAACCGCGCGAGATTTGGAGGGTGCTGAAGGCGGCTGGGGTTAAGTACGTTAAATTCACCGTGATCGATATACATGGCAAGCCAAGGGCCGAATTAATGCCAATCGATCCCGCGCTGGACGTATTCAGGGACGGCATGCCGTTTGACGGCTCGTCTATACCGTCATACTCCACCGTTAATAAGAGCGACTTTATAGCGCTGCCGGACCCTCATGCCGTATTCATTGAGCGGTGGAACGATGGAAAAATAGCCGACACATTAATGAATGTGGTGGATGATTCCGGAAAACCAATAATGAGGGATCCACGCAACGTGCTGCTTGGAGTAATGATTAACGCCGAGAAAATGGGTTTTCACGCCATGATGGGGGTTGAGGTGGAGTTCTTCATTGTGGGACTAAACGGTAATACTCCATTCCTGGCAGATAATGGAGCCTACTTCGAGGGGCGCAACACCAATATTTTAAGCGACATAGCCATGGAATTAACCGCATCCATCAGCGGCGCCGGCATCGGCGAGACTAAGATACATCATGAGGTAGCTCCATCCCAGTACGAGATCAATATACCGGCGGATTCCCCGATAAAGGTTGCAGATAATATAATTATCTATAAAATCATGGCTAGGGATATAGCGAAGAGACATGGATTAACCGCAACATTCATGCCAAAGCCATTCTGGGGAATTAATGGCAGCGGCGCCCACACGCATATAAGCCTATGGGATCTAGATGGCCGCAACCTCTTTGAGTCGAGGAATAGCGAGGCAACGCCGGAAGCACAAAGCGCAATAGCTGGATTGCTCTNGGCAGCCAAGGAAATAAGCGCATTGGTGGCTCCAACTGTTAATTCGTATAAGCGCCTTGTGCCTCATCATGAGGCGCCAACTAGAATAGCATGGGGTTACGGAAACAGANCAGCAATGATAAGGATCCCCTACTACGGGAAGAAAGTTAACCGTTTTGAGTATAGGCACCCGGATCCCAGCATGAATCCCTATCTAGCGTTCTCCGCCGAGTTAATATCAATACTACNCGGATTAACCGATAAATTAGTTCCGCCGGCTCCCGTTGATGAGGTTGCGTATGAAATTAATGCCGAGGAAACACCGCAAACCCTAGGGGATGCAGTGAAGCTTCTCGGCGGCAGTAGCCTCTTAAGGGACGAAAACTTGAGGGAAGCATTGATGGAGTACATAAAGGTTAAGGAGAAGGAATGGAATGAGTACGCGGCATTATACAGGTGGGAAAATACTTGGGATAAAATAACTGAGTGGGAGTACGCTCATTACCTGGATTCAGCCTAAGAATTAACATTTATTGCCTAAAAACAATTAACAGCATTATTGGGATAGGGTTAGCTTTATTGGTGGCCCCATCGTTAGCTTCACATATATGGCGCGAACCTTCTCTGGAGAGACCTTCTTATAGATCTCCTCCAGCACTGCATTGATATTCTCAACGACCTCCTTCTCACTCATCGCCTCGCTCCCAACCCTAGTCATTACCTGTGGTTGATCCTTTATCTTAACCCTAACGCTTCTCCTGTATCTATCCACTATGGGCTTTAGATCGGCATTTGGCTGAACCACGTCGGGCATTTTTCCCCGAGGCCCTAATATGGAACCCATGGACCTACCTATCTGAACCATCATGTCCGGAGTAGCCAGGAAGAAATCATATTCCTGGGCAAGCTTCCGAACCGCTTTCTTGGACTCCGTGTATTTTGGAAAATCATCGCGAGAAATCACTAGATCCNCTCCTGCATCCCTAGCCGATAATACCATGGAACCACTGGCAATCATGCATATCTTGTTTAATTTATTGGGGATTGCATGCGGCAAAGTAACCGTTAGGGAGAACTTATTTTCAGGCTTCTTTATATCTATGTCCCTGAAGGTCACTACTAAATCTATTGATTGCTCGAATCTACGCCTAGCCGAGACGGACTTGGCTTCAGCAATGGCCTTAGTCACTAACTCCTGTTTAAGGCTCATCAATTATCACCCTTATTGGCCTTTTCCTCGTACTTTTTAACTAATTCGTCGTATTTTCCTGCATCGATTTCCTTAACCACCTCCTTCGGATCCTTTCCATTAACGGTTAATCCAATTGAGCGACAAGTGCTAACGACTTGCTTCAGTGCCTTTTTGAAATCATTGCTCCTGATCTCATCCAACTTGATCAGAGCGACCTCGGCGACCTTCTCTAGTGGTATATCCCCAATTATCTCCTTACCGGCTTGATGCGTTGGAGCAGCCTTGCCGGCCGCCTTGATTAATAGGTCCGTTATTGATGGATACTCTATCGAGAGGGAGTAGTTGCCATCATCGGCTATAACCTCAACAACTATGTTCCCAGAGACATATGCAGCAATTGGCTTGGTTTTTTCAGTTATATCCTTCGAAACCTTATCCGCATTGAGCGATGCCTGCTGAAGCTGCTGAATGGCTTGAGCCGCAAGCGGCTTTCCAGGCTGCACCGATAGTCTTATCACCCTCTTCATTAACTTATCAAGAAACCCAGGCATTGGGATTTTTAAATGTTTTACTAAAGATGAGGCGATACCCATGTTAGGCAACCGACCCTCTCCCGCCTTGTGGACTCCCCGAGGCCTAGGGGTTAACTCCTCAGGGGCGCTGCCTCGTCATGATCCACCACGATTAAGGAGGAGGGCCTCTTAATTGAAACTGCTAAGCCGATCCCTTCTCAATATGTTCAACGCATAGGTTAAATCGATGCATTGATGTGAAGTCTATGAGCAATAGGGCAACCAATTATGGAATTACGGCCCACGTGATCGTCTTTGGCGGGCAATAAACCGAATCCATTAAGCTCCGTATTTATCTTTGTTCTTGCTGGTTCATTCCTAGGTGCAAACTCTAACGGTGATCCCTTGATTATGCTTAGGGAACGCATTGGAGGAGCAGTTGCATTAACGAATGAGGGCTGGGGATCCTTTATTCTTTAGATCTGCTTTCCGTTCTCCGCTACTATATATTTTTGTTGGAAACGCTTAAAAACGAGCAGGGATAAGTTGAGCCATGCCAAGTAAGAGAAGGAAATCGAGCGGCATGCAGCCATTCATGTCGGCAGGCCTCGTTAGGTTTTATGATGTGGGAGAAATAGAGAAAATAAAGCTATCCCCCACGGCCGTAATAATGATTGGGATAGTTGTTCCAATAATCGTGCTATTGCTTAGGTTCCTTGTTCCCTAGATCGCTTCCAATCCTATCCATGCCGCCCTTATGCACGGCATTAACTATATCCGATAATATCATTGAGGGAGACTCCTCAACCACTGTACCGGTCACCACCATATCGGCACCAGCTAGCGCTATGCTGTAAGCTACCTCTGGCGTTCTGATTCCGCCGCCAACCATTACCGGCTTATCCACTAACTTCTTCATCTTAGCAATTATGCTTGGACGCATTGGTTCCTTTGCGCCGGATCCAGCCTCTAGATATATAACGCTGAATCCAAGGTACTTTGCAGCTAATGCATAGGCAATTATTATGTCATCCCTCTCGAAGGGAAGCATGCGGGCATTACTCACGTAACCAGCGGCGCCGCCCTCCCCAACTATTATGTATGCCATTGGTATAATGTCAAGCGATCGATATCGCTTAGCTATCAATATCGACGCTTGAACTTGGGCGCCTATTATGTAGTATGGATCGAGGGAATTAAGCACTGATAAATAGAATAATGCATCGGCCTTATTGCTGAGCCCAGCTATGTTTCCTGGAAACAATATAAAGGGTATCTTAACCTCCTTCTTGGCTGCTTCCAGGTAATCATCGAGAAGCCTCTCATTGACGCCCAGACTGCCGCCAACCATTATTGCACTTGATCCGCTTCTCTCGGCATTTCTGGATAATTCGATGAACTTCTCAATATCTATCTTATCCGGGTCAAGCAGCGTTAAATGAATGGAGCCATGCCGCCTTATCTCCTCCAATAAGTACTCATATACGCCCATCTAGCAGGGGTCGAATCCATTATTTTTAATTTTTGCCTTACCCATGGCATATAATTAGGAGGAAACAAATCGGGCATGAATTATCTTAGATCATCATATAGGTATCATCAACGGAGCCACGCTTGCCCCCAAATGCCCTAATCACGATTCCAGGCGTCTTCATTAATAGCGGCGGCACTGTAATGCCTATGCCGGCTGATTCAACTATTTTCTTTGCATCATCGAGATCCACCTCTACGATTATCTTCTTCGCATTCTCCAGCCTCATCAATATATCACTGATGTTAACTATGCTTCCCCCATATATTGGACCACCGCTGGATGAAATAGATACTATTAGGAGCTTAGCGTTAGATATTATATTCCTCACTTTATCCCCAAATACCAACGGTTTCTGAAGCAGCATCTCGAAATTATCTATGGCATATATCGATGAATCGTTAGATGAATTGGAGCAGGAAATATCAATGCCGCGTCGAAGATTAATGACATGAATGCCGCCAATCATCAAACTTAGCTTCCTTAGAATCAATGTCTTACCAGTTCCATATTCCCCCATCAATATATAGACCCCGGCCTCACCCCCCTTCACTGCATCAAGTAGTTTCTGAAGGGCACTGGCGGCGCTCTTCCCTATCAATGAGTGCTTCCGTATTTCTCCGCAATCCATATCCTCGGCGAAACCAAATGACATTGATCTATTCTGCACGGATAAACTAATATAACTCAATCGATTAAAATAGCAAAGATCCCCCACTCCAACCCTGAAATTAACCCTTATTTAATAAATAGTCGAACCCTGGATTTATACCATTGTTAACTGAGTTCATTCCGTTTCACTTGAATATCCGCGCTTCCCAACATGAAATGCCTACCCTGAAGCTCACCTTTCCGTAAATTATAGGAACCCGGCCTCTCTAATCGTCGAGCCTTGCCGCTTCTTTGCCATGTGCCATATTGCATATGCTCTGGCCCAGATCCTCATCGGATCTAGTGAATACATAGAACACGCGGCCATTGGATGAAACTACATCTGTGGCATGATAATTCTCCCCCAGGAGGAAATCAAATGCATCGCGATAAGCGTTGATCCAGGCATTTACGGCTGACTCGCCAAGAGCATCCCTGAGCGAAAGAAGGTCAGCCGGTATCTCCAGCATAAGCGGATCACTTGTTGGCTTAATTACATGCACCGGTAATCTATATGGGCCTCCCTCAACAGGGACAGTGGCAATTACTTGTGGATACTGAAGAGGATCACTTACCTTGATGGGGCGCCAACCATTAACTCGCTTATTATTGATCCACCACTCCGCTATTACTCTATCAGTTGGTATGCCCCTGTTCAACTCATCATTCATCAAACCATAATAGTTCCTCATATAGCATCTAACTATGGCGCCGAGTTTTCCCACATTAAAGAATGCATTTCTAGCCATTAAAGGATTAAATGTCCAAATAATTAGATCCAGCCCCATCTTAATCACCTCGCTGCGCTGCGTCATCTTCAACATAAAGCCCACCCCCTTATCCCTATACTCAGCTAAAACCCCAGCCTGATGCGAGTAATGATATATCCTCCCACCATTGAATCCCGTGAAGCTCAGCAATATACCTATCATTTTTTCACCGTGAAACGCCCCCAACACTAATCCACCATTATCTGCTATCGCCCTCAGCAGCTCAGGTGGAGGCGGGTATTGCCCACCCCATACACTCATCTCCACTCGACCAAATTCCTCGAACTCCTCCCTAGAACTAAGCCTCCTAATTATTATACCTGCTCCCTCCACTTCATCTCCGCCCACACTCATCCCAGGAATTAATGCACAGCTGTTTTTAAGCTAGATTACGGCCACTGACTCCCCTACCTTGTGGGGCGAGGGCTCCCCGAGGCCTTAGGGGTTGCATCTATTAATTGGTGCTGCTCCGTTATGGTCTATAAGGATCGATTATTTTATCGAGGATTACCGTTTCCTAGAACTAGATTCCTCGGGAGACATTGACCATTCCTCAATACAGTATTTTCACTGTAATGTATTAAGTGAGCTACCTCACCCTTAAGGGCGAGGCTTCCCCCATGTGTATAAACAATGGGCAGTGATTGGTTAGAAAATTGATTCGAATCGTCCCGATGATTTCCTGAAATATATTACGGTGACTCCAGCCTTCTCTAACTTGCGCTTAAGCTCCATATCGCACGTAACCACTGTGCATCTTCNTTGCGTCGCGANATTAATTATGCTTTCATCTGCTTCGCCTCCGATGTCTGCGATTGAGAAATACCTTGAAATCAATTCCTTAATGGCGGTCACCATATGCTTAGCTTGAGGTGAACCGAATCCATGTAATTTATCTAATTCATCCAACACTGCACGCGTCACTATTGGGATGTAAATCTCATTAACTATCTCCGATACTCGGTCAAGTAGATTCACGTGATTCTTGAAAGATAGAATTAATGCGCTGGTATCAAAAAGAACTAGGGAGACCTTAGTCGAGGACCGTTTGACCATCAATTAATGCGCCCCATCCAGTTATGCGCCACCTGCCCCCCACTTGTTTTATTATTACAGCCCTAGAGCCGGGGGGAACACAGACCGCTTTTCTAAGCATTACCTCAATTGAGGAGTTCCTCATGCTCTTAACTATGCCCGGTATGGATGCCGAACCTATTATGGCCATTACTTGATCATTGGCCTTCAATTGATCCTTCATATCCCTCCTCTGTATTTGGTGATAATCCAAGACAATGCTGGTATATACTGGGTAAAGTTGGTTTGGATGGCCTACGACGCTGCCCACGAGGGAATCAGCCTTCGTTAATGCTGGGTCAAGCTTCGTTCCAATAGCGACTAAGCCGCCGGGGCGAGCCTCCTCTAGCTGCACATTATCCATGGCTATGCTAACTGCCTTAGTATTTATTGGCTTGTAAGTATTGCCTATTTTCAGGCCCGGCCGTATCTCTATATCATCGCCGACGCGTAACCGGCCCTGTATTAAGGAGCCGCCGACGACGCCGCCAACTAATTTCTCCACGGGTGTTCCAGGCCTATTCACATTAAAGCTTCGCAACACGTACATTATTGGAGGCTTCTCCACGTCAATTGGTTTTGGGGGCACCTTCTCATCTATTATCGTGGCTAAGGCATCTATGTTAACCTTATGGAGCGCGGATATAGGCACTATTGGGGCGCCCTCAGCCCANGTGCCTCTTATGAATGATTGTATCTGCTTATAATTCTCCAGCGCCTTCTCCTTAGGCACTAGATCTATCTTGTTCTGGACTATTATCAAGTTATTTATTCCCATTACTGAGGCCGCCAAGAAGTGNTCTTCCGTCTGAGGCTGGGGAACAGGCATGGTGGCGTCTATTATCATTATCACGGCATCAACGAAGGTTACCCCGCTTATCATGGTTGATATGAGGACCTCATGGCCTGGCGCATCCAGCATAGATATCTTCCTATAGGGCTTTGGNTGCTCGCCGTTGGGGCACTTCTCAACCAAGTAACTGGGAGCAACGCTGAACTCAGCATCATCGCACTTGGATAAATTAATGCTAGTGTACCCTAACTTAATGGTCATTGCCCTCTTAAGTTCCTCGCTGTGCCTAGCCACCCAGGTACCGCTAAGTGCGTGAACCACGGTGGTTTTGCCGTGATCCACGTGGCCTGCCGTGATCAATATTGCATTGGGGTAATTATAGTTCTCCATTTTAATGTGGGTAACGATTTTGGGTTTAAAAACTAAATGATAAAGGACTCAGGCTTATTGCCTAGAGACTCAATCACCCTAGCCCTTATTGATTTGGATAATTCGAGTCCATGAGTCATCATGTCCTCTATTTCAAGTGGAGTGAAGAACCCGCTGGACTTCTGTATTGAAACGACATCATTACCGCTGAATGCCACTGTGAATCTTCCCTCGCTTAGCACCTCTTCCTCTACATTGGCATCCGCCAAGATGAATTTACCTATCTTATTGAAGGTCGTGGTTATGGGCATCTTATCCATATTAACGGTTAGAGGAACCTTATTGGATTTATCCAGCTTAATGATGTCTCCATCTATTATTGACCTCGGGACCTGTGAGGTGGCTAGGGCAGCCACCGCCGCAAGCAGTGAAGCATCCATTAGATTACCATCATGATTCAACACATATACATCAACCCATAATGCGTAGACTGACTTGCCTTGCACTATGGATAATGTGGACATATCTATGAAGCCGCTGTGCCGTATTGCCCTATCAACTACTCTGGCTAGTTCTATCGCATTCTCATCCGGTGGCCCCGGCTCAAACGTGGGGGAAGCCAGGGGAGGAGTCTCTAGGTTAACTATTAGATTCCCCTCGCCTGGGGTGTCCTCGAATGGTCTTCCAAGCTCGAATTTGACGCCGGCAATCACCTTCGTGTTGCCGATGGTGGCTAACGCGCTTCCATCGGCGGTTCTGACGAGTCCAACTTTTATATCGATCTGCCTATAATCATATAATCCACGTCCATCTGCTCTCTTCCCGTCAGATATTAGTCTCATTAATGCCTCTCGCCGTAGGCTTGGAATGACCTCGAATGGGTAACTCATGGCGATATCGCCTCCTCTGAGTAGCGGCCCTTTAATGTGTCTCTCTCCATTTTGTAAATGGGTTCAGCTGCCTTAAAAGCCAAGCTAAGCCCAGTCTTTACTTCATCGACTGTCCATGAGCCATCAGCTTGCATTAAGGTGACCCAACTCCTCTTGTAAACCACCGCTATTGGCATGTCGCCATCTCCATAATTATCCTCGNGCTTATTTAGGTCAACCACCACGGTGCTGCCTATTTTCCCTATTGAGACGCCAACCACTAAGTCACGCATTGGTATGCCGGNATCAGCTAACGCGAGGGATGCCGCAGTTATTGAGGTTACCCTGGTGCTTCCATCCGCTTGAAGAACTTCTAGGAACACATCTATTGAGGACTTGGGGAATTGCTCTAGGAATATAACTGGTTCAAGCGCTTCCCTAACTACCTTGCTTATTTCTATTTCTCTTCTAGTCGGCGCCGGGCTCTTCCTCTCATCAGTGCTGAAGGGCGCCATGTGGTACCTAACCCGAAGCACGCCCGTATCAGGCAAAGCTATGTGCCTGGGCATTGCTTCCCTCGGTCCATACACGGCGGCAAGAACCACGGTATTGCCATAACCAACTAGAGCGCTGCCGCTGGCATTGGGAAGAACGCCTACTCGCATCATAACTGGCCTATGATCATCCGGCGATCTCCCATCCACTCTCTTACCATCTACCAGCAATGGAACTGGCGATTTTCCACCCATAACAAGGCATAGATAGAATCGGTTAAAAACTTTAAGGAATCCAACTGACCTCCTCCCCGCCCAGCGAGGTTTGTCGTTCGTTTTATCAGAGCGCCCAGAATATCTTCAGGAGACCCCTTTTTCTTAGGGCCAAAATCCTCCAGATGATGTATATTATCATGACTTGCCCCATATCTATATAGGTAAGGGGATGACCAATTGTGTGAATCACAAATATCAATGGATAAAAGCTTAGGGGGGCTCCTATGGTAAATAAATAAAGGTAATTAAACACAATGAAGGCTGCTCCGATGATGATAGATAATGCATCGGCAGTCGATAAAGGCTTTATTATATATATTATTATTAGGGATAACCAAGACAAGAAAAGAAGGGAAGCTGTCCTCCACATAATAATATAGAGGGGCGTGGTTTGTGTCTGTATTATGGAGCCACCTATATAAATCACGTACCAATATCTGGGCTCAACGGAGAACATTAACTCAACTGGAAATAGAAATGCAATGATGATGCTAGATGCTATAATTATGCCGGCTAATGCAATCAATGAGTAGGCAACCCGCATACTGAAGACCGGGATTCGGCATTTATAAGGCTTAGGCAAAATGATTGATTGCCCATCCTAAGGGCTAATCGAAACCCCCTATGTTTCTATCTTTTAATCACCAAAGGATTAGGCGAATCCATTAAAATAATTACCTTATTAATTGCTCCAAGCAAAGCCGTTCAAGGCTTCGCCTCGCTTATTTTGGATGAGTCATTTAGTTAACTGCTTCTCTACATAAATGGGCAAAAATTTATAAATCAGGGCGCGTTTATATAGCCTAGGGATTTGATATTGGTAATTTATGTTTCGCCCGACAATAAGGTGACGGAGACAACGCCCTCAATGGAGCTTAAAAAACTTTTGCTGACAGAGCTAATAGACGGCGAGGTTATAGTTGGTGCCGCAATAATTAATTCATCAAATGTCCCGCTTCTACATCACCTCCCAAACACCCTCACCGTTAAATCCTTCCGCGGCGTCCTAAGCCTTCTAGAGTTCGTTCAACGATCTCGAAAGGTCTCCGATGACCTCCTCGGCAACTTCCAATACCTACTAATAAAATACAATAACTTTAAGGTTGCGTTCTTCAATATGTCGGATAAGGGTTGGCTAATAGTTTTCGTTAATCCCATATGGCACGTCGAGAACGTTATGACAAAGATAAGGCAATTCATCATTAAATCAATGAAGTATATCGAGTAATTAATTCCATACCTCTACTTCCTCCTAAAAATAAATCGTCATCTTTTTTTTTTCTTTTTCATACAGTTTCAATTATTTTTCCCAGCCCTACCTAACTTATTATGCGCCGCCGCCAATTCCTGCCTAGCCAATGCCAATAATAAATTCAACTCGCCGGCCAACACAGCTGCGCCAATTATTTCAGCTAGCCTAACAGCACTGGATCCCGGGGCACCGCCTACATCCACGCCCATTAATTTGAGCGCCTCCCTCTGGGTTGGTAGCGCTGTGCCGCCTCCCACTGTGCCCACCTCTAGGCTTGGGAGAGTTATCGATATGTATAGATGATCACCGCGATCCTCTGCCCAAGTGATCCCCATGCTTGACTCAACTACTTGAGCCACGTCTTGGCCGGTAGCTATGAATATTGCCGTAACAACATTGGCGAAGTGGGCGTTAAATCCATAGGAGTGAGCCATGGCTGACCCCAATAGATTCTTCCTATTATTGACATCAACAACCTTAGCGGGGGTGATTCCCAGGTTCTTCTCTAAGTACTCACGACTGATCAGTGCCTCGCTTATCACTGTTTTTCCGCGGCCAAGCAGGAAATCCACTGCACTAGCCTTCTTATCGACACACATGTTGCCGCTTAATGCCACTAGAACGGCATCTGGGAAGCCTTTCATTATTAGTTGAGCGGCCTTATCGGTGGCCACCGTCACCATATTCATTCCCATAGCGTCCCCCGTGAAGTATGAGAACCTAAGCCACACATTATTGCCCGACATGAATGGTTCTACCCTTAAAAGCCGTAAATGAGAGCTCGTTGACTCGGCCTCCTTACGTATGGCTTCCATATTATCATTAACCCATTTAATGAATTCCACGGCCGATGATGCATTGCTAAGCCTAAAGATGGGGGCACGCGTCATCTCATTCCTGATCACGAGGCTGCGGGCGCCTCCATTATCCGTAATTATCTTGGCTCCCCTATTTATTGAGGCTATTAACGCGCCTTCCGTGGTGGCAAGCGGTATGAAGACTTCGCCATTGACTTGGGNGCCCTTGACCAATAATGGACCGGCGACGCCCATTGGGATCTGTGCTGATCCTATCGTGTTTTCNGCGTTTCTGCCTATGACCTTATTGAAATCCAGCACAGTATTACCTATATTGCTTAACTTCACGCCTAGCTTATGCTCAATATAGATTCTTCTGATTTCCGTGGCCTTATTTGAATCTCCAAGTAACTTATCCAATTCATGCATCTTCACCTTACCGCTGAGCAAGTCGTTCAGCATTGATTCGTAATCAATATGGGATTGATCCATAAATTATCTCCATTATTGAATAAATTTAATAGATTTCCACTATTGAGATTTACGGAGCCTATCGATTGCTTCCTTGGCCAGCTTATTATTTCTATTTAGCTTTATGGCGGTTTGGTACCAATTAATTGCTTCATCCATCTCGCCCTTCTCCTCCTTTATGAAGCCTAGGAGGAACGCCACATCATCCTTAATGCGCTCCATTTTCCTAACCTCATTTAGATCCATCTCCGCTAAATCAAGATAATCAGGTCTCGGGTTATTTTTATACAGGATCACGTAAGATAATGCCCTATTGAATAACGAATTCTTCCTGTTTTGGTTCCTCTCTATTGCCATCGTGTACGCCTTAATCGCATTCTCGTAATCATCATTATCGAACATGAAGCCAGCGGCTTTATAGAAGAACTTGGACTTAAGGCATCGAGGCAGATCACCATAATCGATTATACCATCATCTATCAGCCCATAAACAACGACATATATTATCTTCAAAATGTTCTTATCATTCTCCTTACAGGATAATTTAACTATGTTGCGAACATCAACTGGACGAATGACGCCGGACTTAACTAATTGAGGAATTATCATCCAGGAAAGAGCCCTATTCTCCGGCATCTCATCAGTTAAATCCTCATAATCTATCCCCTTCCGGAAATTCACAGGTAAAGAGGAGGCGAGCCTTAATTAAATACTTTACTACATTAAGCAACTCTACGTATAGCCACTTACTGCCCTAAAAGAGAGAACCATAATCCCTTTTAATGTGTAATTAAGGGAATGCCCTGATAAAAACGAACGGCAATCGCCCCTTCTAGGGCGGGGAGGAGGATAGTTTCCTTTAATGCATCCTTATTAATTTTCTATACTTGAGGTAGTATGAGTAATCAATGTACATTTTCTCAGCTAGGTATTGCTCCACTGTCTTGCCGATGCGAGCCTTCTCCGTGATTAGGTCCGTGGTCTCGATATAGAATGCATTAGCGCCGGCACCGCTTCCAAATGGAACCATCAATATCTTGGCGCCTGGCTTCGCCTTCTCCAAAACATTGGCTAGACCCATTAATGCNGCCGCGCTGTAGGTGTTGCCGATCTTATCCACCACTATGCCATCCTTCACTTTATCAAGGGGGAACCCCAATATTGAGGCGGCCCTTAATGGGAACCTCGCATTGGGTTGATGGAAAATGGCGTAATCAAAGTCAGTTGGCTTCATGCCTAGCTTCGACATTAATTCCTTGGCGGCAGTCACCACATGCCTAAAGTAGGCTGGTTCCCCGGTGAACCCCTCGCCGTGGACTGGGAATGGGTACCCCTCCCTCCTCCAGAAGTCCGGGGTATCGCTGACGAAGGGATGAACGGTCTTTATCTCCGCCACCACGTTCTCGGAGCCAATCACGTNAGCTGCTGCGCCGGTGCCTACGCTGTACTCCAAATGCTCGCCGGGCTCTCCCTGTGAGGCATCAGTTCCTATTGCTAATCCGTACCTTATCATTCCCGACTTAACGAGGCCCATTGCTGATATTATTGAGTCGGAGCCGGCCTTGCATGCGAATTCCAAGTCGGCCGTGAAGACATTGTGGGATGCCCCCAATGCATCTATCAGTATTGAGGAAATGGGCTTCACAGCGTATGGTTTCGATTCTGAGCCTACAAATATTGCGCCTATGTCTCCTGCATTTATGCCGGCACGCGTTATGGCTATTCTGCCCGCCTCCACGGACATAGTTACCGTGTCCTCATCGAAGAGACCCACGGCCTTCTCCTCAATGAGGTACATGTCCTTTATCCTGAGCGGGTCATCGCCCCAGGACTCGGCTATTTCCTTAGTCTTTATCCTATACCTCGGTATGTAGGTGCCCCAACCAACTATGCCTATCATGACTCACACCCCTTAATTGGGCGAAACTTATACCCGTAATAAATTATGCCGTGCTCTCCATCCTCCTTCACACGCCTAAACACGACCTCCATTGGCGTGCCGGGCTTAAGTGCGTCTGGAGTGGGGCAATCAACTACTTGACCCATTAGCTTTACCCCGCCTAGATCCACTACGCCAATGAGGAGTGGGCGCTGCTTCTCGAAATCCACTGGAACGCTCCTGAGAACTGTTAAGCTAACTAGCGAACCTTGCCTGGGCAACTCATAATTCTCTAGGGTAGAGTTGCCGCAGTCGCATACCTTTCGCGGCGGGAAATAGATCTTGCCGCATTTCCCGCACTTGGATGCGGTTAATCTATAGTACTGTTGAGTTCTTCTCCAGTACTTGGGTATGGATAGGTTCTGCTCCACCATGACTAGTCGCCTCGCCTCAATGCCGTTACTATGCTTTCCTGATCTATTCCGACCATATCATGAACCAGGGCGGCATCNGCATTAAGCGACTCAAAGGGCTTCTCTCCCCTTAACTGGGCGATTGAACTTATTAATTGATATAGACCTGATGCACCTATTGGGAAGCCCATGGCCTTTAAACCGCCATCCATGTTGACCACCACCTTGCTCCCCGGATCAAATGCTCCATCCCTCATCAAGCGAGGAGCCATTCCCTGAGGCGAGAAACCCATGGCCTCTAAGGTCATTAATCCAATTATGCTGTACGTGTCATGCACATTAATTACGCGTATATCCTCAAGCTTCATACTTGACTCGGCCAGCGCCTGATCAACTGCTGGCTTAACTGACTCTAGCGCTGCATAGGTCTGTTTTGATGCGAAGTAGGCGGAGCCAACACCCATTCCCGCCCCACTTACCTGTATTATGGCATCCCTCTTATTGGGTTCGCTGCACACTATTATGGCTGCGGAGCCATCAACGTAGGGAGCCACATCGTATAGCCTTAATGGATCCGCCACCAACTCTGATTCCAGTATGTCCTTCATCTTAACCGCCTTCTTAAAGTATGCATTGGGGTTCTGGGCGCCTCGTTCATGCATTTTAAGGGGCCATACTGCTATATCCTCATATGAGTACTCATACTTATTCATGTACTCCCTAGCCATTATGGCGGCTTGAGCCGCCGGGGTCACTCCGAAGAAAGCCTCATACTCGCTATTGGTGGAGAACGAGATGAATTTATTTAGCTTGGTTGATGTGACCTCATGGGGCTTCTCTATGCCCACCACCATCACGCAGCCCCCCTTTAGTTTAACGTCATTCACTGCGGCAAGCATGGCTAGGCTGCTGGAGCCATCGCCGTTCTCCACCCTCATTGTCGGCACATCCTTTAATCCAATGTATTCCCTTAATACGTTTCCAGCGTTCAATTGCTCTGATGTCAATTCCATTAATGCCGATGCCATGTAGATCATTCGTATGCGAGGATTACCGGCCGCCTCCAATGCCTTCAGCGTTGATTCAGCGAATAGCTCCGTTACGCCTTTCTCGTAATGCCTGCTCGGAGGCACGGAGGCGTAACCATTTATGTAAACGTCTGTCGTAATTAACACCAACAGTCACAGAACTCAAAGGGTTATTAAACGTTTAGCCCCAAATCAATGATGAATCAGGCCTTAACTTACTACAATATTTTCATTTCATACGAGATGCTGGGAGACAGCCCCTAATGCAAACCGCGAAGCGCAGGGGTATAATCATTTTTCCTTCTCGTCAATGCTTATTAAGTAGAGCCGAGCCGGCGTTCCTGGGATAAGGATGAAGTTCGCCCTAAAATGCTCGCCTGGGCAAAGCATCATTAAGAAGGGGAAGAGAATTGCGATAATAGGCGCGGGACCAGCTGGGTTGGGCGCGGCCGGGTACCTAATATGCAAGGGATATGATATTGAGGTTTATGATAAGTTGCCGGAGCCCGGTGGGTTAACCATATTTGGGATACCGGCATGGAGATTGCCGAGGGATAATATAAGGGCTGGAATAAAGGAGTTAATAGATCTGGGGGTCGTATTTCATAATAAAGTTAAGGTCATGGGGGATGCGGATGATCATCAGGATGGGGATGAGTTCGCCGAGAAGAAGATTAGTCTCGAGGAGGTGATAAACTCATTCGATGCCACGCTAATAGCGACGGGCACGTGGAAATCAAGGGAACTCGGAGTACCTGGCGATAAGTTAAGGGGAAGCTACTTGGCTCTGGATTTCCTTTACAGGATATACGCGCATGAGAATGGGTACTTACCGCCCGAGGCGGTGTATAAGGTAGGGAACTCGGTTGCAGTAATTGGAGCGGGACTAACCGCCGTTGATGCGGCACTAGAGTCCCAAATGAAGGGCGCAAGCGATGTGGAGGTCATGTATAGAAGAACCATAAATGAGGCGCCCGCCGGCAAGGCTGAGATAAATAGATTGATCCAAAGGAATTAAATTCATTGAGTTAACAAATCCCGTTGAGGTGCTGGGGAAGGAGAGCGTGGAGGCATTAAAGCTCATTAAGATGAAGCTGGGCAAACCAGATAAATCAGGTAGACCAGCCCCAGAGCCTATACCTGGATCAGAGTACGTGGTTCCAGTGAATAACGTGATATCAGCCACCGGCGAGTTACCTACGCCTCCATTTAAGGACGGCTACGCTGGAATAAAGTTGAGGCATAATAACTCGGTGGAGGTCGACGGTAAGTTTAGAACCACTAGGAAGGGGGTATTCGCGGCGGGCGATGTCGCCACCGGTCCATCCCTAATTGGGAAGGCGCTCGCCACAGGCATAAAGGCTGCTGGCGCGATTGAGGAGTACCTGGAGACCGGTAACTGGCAGTGACTGATAAGCCTAGTTTAATATGTATTTCACGTCCTCCTCCACGTGAAGCACGGGCTCAAGGCCGGCCCTAAACAATTCCTTAGCTAAATCCTCTATTGTTGTTTCAAGCGGATTAAATACTATGTGAAGCTCGCCGGTGAACCAGGAATCGAATACTCCCCTTATGGAGTTTATCAAGTCAATATTGGGTCGACCCCTTACGCTGAGCACCAAGTGCCTAGCATAAACGCTGCATTTACATGACTCGCTGAAATCATGAGCGGCCTTATCCGTCTCTATCACCTCCTCCTTATCAATCACGTAAACATACATGGGGCCCATCATTTTACATTTGTTTAAAAATGTTAGCCAAATGTTATCCCCCTAGGGAAAAGGCACTCCTCCTCAGGTGAGGCGGAAGGGGCTTGAGCGTAAACAAATTCCTTTAAATGCCGGCCCTACAGCGTATGATGCGTGAAGCTGCTTTCTTGGAACGTGAATGGATTGAGGGCGGCGATGGGGAAGGGATTGATTGATATAGTTAGGAGCGGGGAATATGATATATTGATGTTCCAGGAAATTAGGACCAGCGAGGTGCCGCTTGATTTTCAAGTCAGCGGGTATGAGACTTATGTCTTTCCAGCTAAGCGAAGCGGTTATAGTGGAACCATGACCCTCACTAGGCTAAAGCCATTATCGGTGAAGTATGGATTGGGGATAGAGGAGTTTGATGCCGAGGGAAGGGTAATTACCCTTGAATTGAGCGATCTCTATGTCATTAATGTCTACTTCCCTAACGCCGGAGAGGAGCTGCGGAGGCTGGACTTCAAGCTTAGATTTGATGATGCATTCGAGGAGTTCCTGCTTAACCTGAATAAACCCGTTATTGCGTGCGGCGACTTTAACGTGGCTCACGAGGAGAGGGATATAGCTAGGCCCAAGGATAATCTGCATCATGCTGGATTCACGGTGGAGGAGAGGGAGAGGTTTAGTCGACTCCTGGCTAAGGGTTTCCTGGATACATATAGATTATTTGTACAGGAGGGTGGTCACTATACTTGGTGGTCATATAGATTCCATGCAAGGGAGAAGAATATTGGGTGGAGAATCGATTACTGCATTGCATCACAGTCGCTGCGGGGGAGGATTAGGAGAGCCGATATACTTGATAAAGTGATGGGGTCCGATCATGCGCCCGTGATCCTGGAAATCGACTAGATTACTTTATTTATTGGCTTTGCGGCTTGATTCCTCATGGCCAGGGTAGCCATTATTGGATTAAACGCTGGCACCGCTTACTTGGCGTATCTATTGGCTAAGGGGAATCACAGGGTCACCATGGTGGCTGGAGCCAGGGATGCGCGATTAATTGATCTGGAGCCTCATGTTAGGCATGGATTATTGAGGGACAATAGGTTATTCACGCTGGATTTTCTCTCCACCTTAATTGATGTTAGGGAGCACGATATTGAGGACACTAAAATAGATGCTCAACGCATCTGGGTTGGCGGTCACTCGCTTGGTTACTTTGACTTAATATACACGGGCACGGAGGATGAGTTAGTGACGAGAGGCAGCGGTGATGTAATTTCTTCTAGTGATCCATTCCTGGCATTGATGCATTGCATGGTTATGCGAGCAGCTGGGTTAAGCGCTGCTGTTTCAGTGGATGTGGATGAGTGGATCCTGAAGTGGAGCGGCTGCGAGCGGAGGAGCGGGGCTAATTACTTCATTGAGGCGATGAGTAGACAGCCCCCTCCTGGCGGCTTTCTCATTGGATTGGGGCAGAAATTCGTTGATGCCGGCGGATCAATTGCGGTAGTGAGGCGGGGGCTTCATGAGGTTTTGATGGGTATTGGAGAGGCTGCTAGAATAATGGACATGGGGACCCAGAGACCCATTGGCTTCGATTATGCATGGGCCGGCGGGGTGGGCGTGTATGTCATTGGCTCCATGCCTTCATCTATGAGCGGCATGTCGACTAGGCGAATGCATGCCGTCTTCGGCGAGAATGAGGTTGAGGCTAGGGTTGTCATGATGGGCGATAGGGTCGTTCATGCAATGATTGCGTCGAGGGGTTGGGGATTCACGCTGAGGGATGCAGTTGATGTCTATAGGTGGATTGGCGGGGATCCAGCTGGCTTCCTCTTTGATATTGGTAATTACCAATCACTGGGTAGGTTACGGGGGATATTTTCGTTTATTTACTGAGTAATGTATTGTCTTGTTCGATACTCGTCGCGCCGCTTATTTCCCCGTAATTGATTCGTATGCAAAACATTTATAAGAGAGGATTGTGACGCTATTATTGGTGATAATTGGTGGTGTCACTTGTCTCAATAAAGGAAAAAGAAGCCGATGAATTGGTGGAGAGATTCGGCGAGGAGGATTTATTGAAATGCATCTTCGGCCTCTCCTCAACTGAAATAGAGATCTATGGAGTGCTCAGCAGGGGGGNCACCATGACTGTCGCCGAGGTCGCTAATGCGGTGTCCAAGTCCCGCAGCACAGTCGAGAGATCACTCATAAAATTCGTGCAACTAGGCCTAGCCAATAGGAGACCCGTGCTTGCGAGGAATGGAGGCTACACCTATGTTTACTCCGTGAAGCCGCCGGAGCAAGTGCGGGGGAGACTAGTGGAACTGGTCGATGCGTTCCATGAGCGCGCCAGGGCAATAGCTGAATCCTTTCATAATATTGCCAAGGGCCAGGAACCAAAGCCCAGGAATTAATATACCTAATTAATTAGGGACTCCCTTACCTGAATCGCTCTTCCCACTATCCAGTAGTTGCCTAATTATTTCCCGCGCCTCTCTCCCAGATGATGCCTTGCCCACGAGCGATGCATTGGCAACTGGAAACATGAAACCACAGTAGGGGCACTCATGGCTCCGGGACCCCGTCCTCGCCGCTGATGGGCGACCGCATCGCGGNCAAATCAGCACTAGGTACTCCATGAGGGGTAATTCGGTTCCGCAATTAAAAACCTTAATTCATTCGGCAACCTATAAATAGGGCTGAGGAAGTCTTGGAACTCGATGAGGGCATGGATATTATCCATTGGGAATGAGTTATTGATAGGCAAGACAATTAATACTAACGCCGCTTGGTTGGCGAGGAAATTAACTGTGCTTGGGTATGAAGTGAGGAGGGAAATCTCGATACCGGATGAGGATGCGGAGGAGATTGAGGTATTCAGGGATGCCTTAAGCCGCGGAATAGAGCTCATAGTGTCGACGGGGGGTCTTGGACCCACGTTTGATGATAAGACAAGCGAATCCCTCGCCAAGGCGCTGAATAGGGAGTACGTTGTCAATGATGAGGCGCTGAATCTGGTTAAGGCTAAGTTCCTCGAGAAGGGGCTTGAATTAACTCCTCCTAGGCTGAAGCAGGCCATGATGCCGCGGGGCGCCGAGGCCATACCTAACCCCGTTGGCACTGCTCCCGGGATATGGGTGAGGGAGTGGCAATCCATAATAGTGGCCCTGCCAGGCGTCCCAGCCGAGATGCAGGGAATGTTTGAGGAACACGTGGAGCCGAGGTTAATGAGCATTGGACCTAGGCCTAGATTCGTTGAGGCGAGCTTCACAGTTAAGGGGGTGCCGGAGGCCGAGGCCGCACCAATAATAGAGAAGGCGATGAGGATGGGGAATAGGGTTTACATAAAGAGCCACCCAAAGGGGCATGAGATTGGCTCTCCATTTCTGGAGATACACGTATATGCCAGCTCCAGTAATGAGGAGGAGGCGCGGATGGAGGTGGAGAGGACCGTGAATTACTTGAGGAAGGAATTACGGAGAAGGGGAGGCGATGTTGAGTGAGTCCAATACATATAAAGGCTAAGAGGGGAAATATAGCTGACAGCGTTATAATGGCTGGTGATCCAGCTAGAGTGAAGCGGTTGGCCGACCTATTGACTCATCCACGAGTGGTTAATAAGAACCGAGGATTCCTAGTGATTACCGGGTCGAGGGGCGGCATTGATGTGACCCTTGCGGCCCATGGCGTTGGGGCGCCCTCGGCATCAATAGTTATGGAGGAATTAATTCAATTAGGGGCACGGAACTTCGTGAGGCTCGGCACCGTTGGAGGCATTCTCACAGAGCCTGGTGAGTACCTCCTGGCNAGGGGGGCATCGTATTTGCCGGGCGGGTTATATGAGCAGTACCTGGGGCGCGTCGCGTACCCGGCTTCTCCTGATGCAGCATTATTCTTGGCGTTGGCTAGATCGATGGAGAAACAAGGGCTTCGGTATAGGGAGGGCATCGTATTCAGCAGCGATGCTTTCTACGCTGAGAATAGGTTAAGCATTGATCTAGGGGGGCTAGGGATCGCGGGGGTGGAGATGGAGTGTGGTGCCTTATTAACAATTGCCGGGATAAGGGGGGTTAGGGCTGCTTGCTTATTGATAACAAGCAATAAGCTTGGGGGAAGGTTCCTCCCATCCAGCGCAATTAATGAGTCCGCGATTAGGGCTGGAGAAGCGATTATGGATGCATTTAGGGAGTTATGAGGCTTCACTGGTACCGTGAGTTATCTATTTCCTTATAACCATCTCGGGGAGTTATGGTTATCACGTCGACGCCCTCGCCGCTGGCTGGATCATGCATCATGGCTGCCTTTACAGCCCTTATTCCCAGCTTGATCGCATCATCAACATCAATTCCATCCCTATACCCATCCTCCAACACGCCGAACGCTGTCGGGGAGCCGCTGCCCGTCGAGGCGAATCTATGCTCCTCCGTGACGGAGCCATACCAATCAATTGTGTAGAGAACTGGTCCCTCCGCATTGGTTACTCCGCCAAGTATCATGTGGGCTATGAATATGTAGGGCCTGCTGGAGAACATAACCACTGATGCGTAATTCGCCAGCGTCCTTATTGGGATCGGGAGGCCGGTGCGTATCTTGTAATCCATTGCTTGAAGGGTGAGCGCCTCCAGTATCTTTTGGACATCGGCGACGCCGCCGCTCATGGTGGCCGCCACATGATCATCTATTTTCCAAATCTTTCTACCCTTCCTGTGAGCTATGTAGTACCCAGCCGTGACTCTCCTATCAGTCGCTAGAACCACTGCATCCCTAGCAACTATCCCCACAGTGGTTGTGCCGGTCTCTAGATTCTTTGTGTTTGGCTTAAGCATTCTGGGCACCTGCCTCGCTTGCCTGTTGTGGCTCTTGGCTTTGCTGCTCCTTCGGTTGTTCCTTCTTCACCGTTATCTCATCAATGAATTGGATCTTCTCGGCCCCGAACTTCTCCGCTAAATCCTCCGCTATCCTTAACTTAACGGTGCCTACCTTATCTATGAATAAGGTGCTCGGAGGCAATTTAACCGTGATCACCTTGGAGTCCTTATCCACCTTAACATCGATCTCGCTTAACTCCACGCGCGGCAAGTAAACCTTAACTATCTGCTTCGCCTTCTCCTCGTCAGTGGCCAGCTTCTTCACTATTTTACCCCGTATAATTAAGGTCCTGCCGGCCAGGGGGTGATTGAAGTCAAGTATTGCCCTGCCGCTCGATATGCTTATCACTCTTGCCTGTTGCCCATCCATCTCAACCACATCGCCTGGCTTCGGTATCTTCCCATACTTATAGAACTCCCTAATGGATAGTGTCTTGACCTTGCCTTGATCCCTCTCGCCGAACGCCTTATCGGGCGGAACCTCCACATTGACTTCGCCGCCCTCATCAGCAGCTAATATTGCTTGCTCTAATGGTTCGAATAGCTTGGTTTCGCCGACCACTATTAGGCGGGGGCCATATACCTCATCTGGATTATATATATTGGCCTGCTTCGCCACGTCCTCAACCGTGGTCTCCACTATTTTCCCATCATCTTTAGTGGTGACTGTGTACTCCAGGAGAATGTAATCCCCCTTCTGAACCATTACTCGCCCACCTCCAATTTAGGCGTCTCCTCCTCCGGTTCCTCGGACTGGGCGCGGATGATGTGAGTCACGTAGCCGGCTATCTTATTCCTTATCCTCTTGGAGGGAACCCTGGCAACTGCATTAACTAGTTCCTTATTGGCCTCGAAGTCCTTGGATGCCTTGTCCCCATATCGCGATATCAACTCTTCAGCCGCCCTCTTTATGTACCTAGGCCTTATCTTGCCCATAATTGGAGAATGAGTATCGGCGTTTATAAACATTAACTCCTACGCCTACTGAAATGAGTGTTGGCGACGTTGTCTACACGTTCCCAGAACTACGTGAGGAGGTGATAATTGATAGGCCCAATAGATTCACGGTATTAACCGGGAGCGGGGCATGTCACCTACATGATCCCGGGAGACTACTGGACCTAGTGTACCCAGGCAATAAGGTCTTGATTAGGGATTGGAGGGGGGAAAAGACCAATTGCAGGATTGCGGCGGCTTGGAGCAGCGATTCAGGGGAGTGGGTGGTGATAGATAGTGGAATACATTCCATAATAGCGTCACACTTCCTTCCAGGCAAGCTCCAGAGGGAGGTGAAGATCGGACATCATAGGCTTGACTTCCTGTGGGGAAGCACCTATGTTGAGGTGAAGGGCTGCACATTAACCATTAATGGGAAAGCACTCTTTCCCGATGCCCCAACGAGGAGGGGAACTAATCACATGAAGCTGCTCAAGGAGTTGAGGGAGGGGGGAGTTGAGGGACTCGTCATGTTCCTCGTGATGAGGAGGGCCAAGTGCTTCGCCCCGAATTGGGGAATGGATCCAGCCTTCTCCGCGGCTCTTCGTGATGCGATCAATGCCGGCGTCTCTATCTGGGTCAAGTCATTCAGGTTAAGCGGTCGAAGCATTATCTACACGGGGGACTTGGAGCTTTGCAATGATTGGGCTTCATCGACATAATGTTTATTAATTCAGCATGGGGAAGGCCCGTAATGAGCGATCAGGGACAACAATTATCGAAGGAGACCACCGTTTATCAAGTGGCTGGCGCCCAGATAATAGAGGAGTGTCCAAGAATAGTGAGGACTCTCAGCGATGAACCCATAAGGCTATTCGGGAAGTGGACGTATGAGGATGTGGTGATAAGGGATCCAGGCCTCAGGAGGTACATGTGCCTCAAGCCAATGATTCTCCCCCACACGGAGGGCAGGAACCAGAAGAGGAGGTTCGGGAAGGAGAGGATGCCCATCGTTGAGAGGCTTATGAATGCATTGCTTCACCCAGGCAAGAATGCTGGGAAGAAGCATAAGGTGTACGGCGTCGTGAAGAGGTCGTTCGACATAATTTACTTGGCGACGGGGAAGAATCCCCTCCAGGTCCTCGTTGATGCAGTCGTTAACTCCGCTCCGAGGGAGGAGGTTACGAGGGTCATTTATGGAGGAATCGCTTACCCCGTTGCCGTGGATGTAACGCCGGCAAGGAGGCTTGATATAGCTATTAGGTGGCTAGCGCAGGGCGCTAGGGAGTGCGCTCATAATAATCCCAAGCCCCTTGAGGAGTGCTTGGCCGAGGAAATAATTGCGGCGGCTGCGGGCGACTTGAAGAGCTTCGCCGTCAAGCATAGGGATGACGCCGAGAGAGTTGCGGCATCCGCCAGGTAATTAGTAATCTTTAATTATTTCCGCATTAATTTCAATCCATGGTTAACAGGTTAGTCTTGTTTCTGGAAATGCATCAACCGAGGCGCATTAATCCTCTCCTACCCTACGCCGTGAATAGGGGCTTGGAGTTATTCGATGATGGGCTGAATAGGCGGATAGCGGAGAGGGTTGCGGCTAATTCCTATCGACGCGTCTTATCCATTATCGGGGAGGCACATGAATTATATGGGAGCAGGGTGGCCATAGGGATCACCGGCACTCTCCTGGAGCAGTTGAGGCGGTGGGCCGGCGACGTGGTTACTCAATTAGGGAAACTAGCGGAGATGGGTGCCATTGAGTTAGTGGGGGAGACGTATTACCACTCGCTGGCAAGCGAGTTGGATATGGGGGAGTTCCGGGAGCAAGTCGCTATGCATGTCGAGGCAATGCGGGAGCTTGGGGCTAAGCCCATTACTGCCGAGAATACGGAATTCATCCTGAATAATAGGGTTGCGGATGCAGTTGCGGGGATGGGATTCCAGGCACTGCTTGGGGAGGGGGTTGAGAGGGTGCTTGGTTGGCGATCCCCTAATTACCTCTATAGGATTAACGGCGTGAAGCTCCTCCTGAGGAATTATAGGTTATCCGATGATGTTGGATTCAGGTTCAGCAATAGGGAGTGGGATCAGTACCCCCTCACCGCTGATAAGTATGTTGAGTGGATTAAGGCATCGCCGGGGGACTTAGTGTTCATTGGGATGGATATGGAGACTTTCGGCGAGCATCAATGGGAGGGAACGGGGATACTGGAGTTTCTTCGATGGTTCTTTAGGCATGCGAGGGATGGCGGAGTAAGGATTGAGGCGCCGAGCGATATCGTTAAGGAGCTTGAGGCGAGGGAGGGGATAAGCATTGAGCCCTGGGGCACTATTTCGTGGGCGGATAGGGAGAAGGATCTCAGCGCTTGGTTGGGGAATGAGGCTCAATTAAGGGCCTTCTCATTTCTTAGGCTCGCATTCGCAGCCGCCAAGAGGGCTGGGCGGGACCTGGAGGCGTGGAGGTACTTATCCACCAGTGATCACTTGTATTACCTGAGTGGGAAGCATGGACCGGAGGGGGCCGTTCATGGTTACTTTAGTCCAGGTAATCCGACTCGTTACTTTGATGCATTCATGGCCGCTATTGAGAGGGTGTGGAGCCACTCTACGCTTAAGTTGGGGGACGCGGAGTTGCTTGAGGCAGTGAGGGGCATTGAGTTGCCGAGCGAGGCTTGGTTCCGCATTGATTTAGGCGAGTCAAGCGTGGTTGGGAAAAGCATTGATGAGGTGGAGTCCCTTTTGCGGGAGCACGGCGATGCGCGCAGGCGGTACTGTGGGTCCGGGGATGTGGAGAGGTGGCTCACTAACTTGCTGGGGCCCATGGGTAGGAGAGTGGCGCAGGGCGTTTGTGGGCAGTAACTAGATCCTTACCCCTATTCTCCTTAATGCCTTCTCCCAATCTATCTTGAAGATTATGAAGCCGAGGACTATGAATGCCGCGCTGCTGATTATGCCTAGGTCTAGAGGCGTTAGGCCCAGGAAAGAGAGGTAATTGGAGATCATGGTTAGACCCATTAATTCCAGCGGTATCTCCACGGCGCTCTTTATTAGTTTAGCCATTATCATATATGCATTCAACTTGAGGAGTGGAGTCCTCGCCGCGCCACTGCCGAAGTAGACGTAGTCCTCCAGGGGGAAGCCGGGCAGTATTGCCAGTATGACGAGAGTTAAGTAAAAGTACCGCGTGCCGCTCACTCGCCTCAATAAGTTAATGTTCCTGTTTCGCTTCAGCCATCGCTCCATTGCGGCGCCGGCCCCATACATGACGTTCTTGGAGACCGCCGCACCGAGACCGCTTGCAATTATGGCTAGTATAATCATTGAGGGGGATGAGTCGAAGTGAATTAGGAGCGTCGTCGCTATTAGCGTGTAGGATACTCCAGTGAATGGAGTGGCGTTCGCGGCGAAGCTAACGGCGAATATGGCTAGCAATAAGTAGGCGTAATCCACCATTTATATCGCTACAAACCGGGGCACGAATGGATTAATAATTGTGTCNCGCAACTTCTGGTCCATCAATTCCTTAATTNAGGGAAACTGATGAGGAAACCTTTATTAAAAAGTAAAACGATAAATCATTATGCATAAAATGGAGAGGCCTGGGCAATCTAGTGCAGTGGAGATAGCATTAATAGTTCCTGTCTTAATAGGTGGACTCTTGATATTCCTATTATTATCCTCTAATTACATATATCCAGCGGGTTCCGATGTCAATGCTTTTCAATTACAAGCAATGTCTCAATCACTGATCAACTATATAATTACGAGCCCAGGCACGCCAAGCAATTGGGGACTCAACGCGACGAACTTGACGAGCTTTGGCCTGGCGGTCAATTATAATACGACGGGCTTAATTGGTTATGGGCAACCATATCAATTAGATCCATTTAAGGTATTACAACTAGTTTATTGGGACTACGCTGAAAATGCCAGCGGCGCATTATCCAGCAGCAATACCCAAGGCACCTGCAACGTAACGGAACTAAGTAAAAATGGAGTGAGCAGCATAGCGTTAAATAATGGTTGGCTCTTCATGCCCGGCTCCATATCCTCATGGATGCTTAATTATACTGTAGTTAAACGCATGCTTGGCCTCAGCAATCAATACGATTTCTTATTAATAATAAAGCCGCTATTAAGCATACAAGTGATTAATTTCCCTCCTAGTCCAGGATCAT